>CAMYJL010000140.1 GCA_947258645.1 uncultured Nitrospinota bacterium | reverse complement strand
CAGATCATCATCAGGACCACACCCGTGACGGGAAATAAGCCAAGCGAGAAACCGTCGCGGAGCCTTTCATGGACCCCGGGGGAGTGTTGCTGGAAGAGGAGATAGAGGCCCAGGCAGGCTGTCAGGATGACGCCGATGCCCTGGTTCGTTCGAATCCAGGCCCGATACGCGCTCTGCTCCGGGGTGTTGTCGCCGGACAAAATTCGGCTCCTGTTTTTCACGACCGGGACCGCCCGTTTCGGCGGCCCCGGCCGGTTCAGTCTTTCAGTGGAAGTGGAATTTTATTTCTTGAGAAGGGCGACAGCGCCCGTCATCTTCTTCACCATGTCCGCGTACTCTTTCTCCGCCTTGGCCCTGGGAGAGTAGATGATCTCCTCGCCGATCTTTCCGATGAGCCGCTTGACGGACTTGACCTTGAGAAGCTTGCCGAATTTCTCGGAGAGCTCATCCGCGATGGCGTCCGGGGTGTCCGGGTGCACGCCGATCCACCGCATGAAGCTGATGTCGTTCACGCCGGCGTCCTTCGCCATGGGAAGCCCCTTGAACACCTTGAGCTTTTTGCTGGTCGGCATGTTGCTCGTATTGACGACAGCCGCGGCCCGCTTGGGCACCAGGCCCGCGCCGGAAGACGCCGTGATGGCGACGAGGTTGACGTGCCCCCCGAGAAAGTCGCTGATCGCCTTTCCCGTACCCGAGTAGGGGACCGCCGTCACCTTCAGCCCGAGCTGATTGAGGAAGAACGTCTGGCCCAGCAGGTGAGACTGCGTTCCGCCGAGCGTGAGCTTTCCGGGGTTTTTCTTGGCGTAGGCCTTCAGACCGTCTAACGAGGCGTAGGGCTTCCCGGGAGCGCTCAGCAGAATGGAGCGGAACGCGGAAGCCGCCGCGACGATCTTGACCTGACTGGTCTTGATGGGAGGTTTCTTCTCCCGGAGAAGCGCGATGACAGGCGTCGGGCTGGCCATCAGAATCGTGCAGCCGTCAGGCTTTTTGCTCAGCAGGAATTTCCAGCCCACGATGCCCGAGGCGCCTGGTTTATTGACGACGCGCATGCCCATGTCGAACGCATCGAAAGCGCTTGACGCAAGGATGCGCCCCCAGCGGTCCGTGCCCCCGCCCGCGCCGAAGGGAACCACAAATGTGATCGCGTTGCGAGGGCACTTCAGTGCCGCCTCGCTCGGAGGAACGCCAGCAAAAACAAAGCTCAACGAAAGAACGGCGACTGCCAATATCCTAAAATACCTGTTCATTTTCCACCCCTCCTCAATGGGAAAACCTGTTGCTATATATGTGAGAACCCAAAGGTTACATGATCTCTGCCGAATCGGGAAACGCCGCATTCCCTTCCATTGCGAGAATGACCTGGCCCCCGGATCAAATCATTCGGCCCGCTCTTCCCGCACTTTTCGCATCTTCGCCGCCACGAGATCGATATGAAGGCGCAGATTATAGAGTTCTCCGGATTGGGTTAAACGTCCGCCCTTCTGAGGTATTTCAGAATGAAAAACACAGCCGCCGCAACCGCAGCGAGGGCGGCAACCGCCGCCAAAGCGGGAACCAAAATGGCCAAGAGGGCCAGCACGCCGCCTCCCGCCGCCTCCGCCGTGGAGACGAGGGGGTTGGCCAGGCCGCCAGTGGCCAGCGCGGACCCACCCCGGACGAGCGTCGTTCCCCCCTGGACGGCCGCCGCCACACATCCCCCGGCCACGATGGCGATCGCCCACGACAAAAACGGATGCATCTCGGCCACGAAGGGAGACATCGCCAGCGTCCCCGCGATGAACGCGCCGGGCAGCGCCGCCGCGTCGAGCAGATTGTCGAGCCAGGGAACGTAATAGGCCCCTATCTCGAGGGCCGTGGCCACGGCGAAGGCCGTCAGCGCAACCTCCGATCCGATCCATTCATATCCCGGCGCCAGATCGAGAAAACCGGCATTCGACGCCACGCTCATCACCAGGAGCGGCAAAAACACCCGGAGCCCGCAAGCCGCCGCCAGTCCCAACCCCGCGAAAATTCCCAGAACGCCTTCCATCATGATCCCTTCAATAAATACTCCAGGACTGGGAGGATCCTCCCGGTACTTTTTTCTCATTCATTGCGCAAAACTGATTTCACGCGCCGACGCGCACTTTCCCCAAAAACCCCACGCGCTCGAGATCGGCGCGGAGTGCTTCGCGCTCTTCATCCGTGATCGGAAGAACCGGCGGCCGGACGGGGCCGCCCGCCATGCCGATCAGCTCCATCCACGCCTTCATCGCCCCCATCGACATGCGCCCCTTGCGCCAGGGCTCCATGATCCATTTTGCGTTCACCATGCGGAGCGGCGTCAGACGCGCCGAGACCTCGGCGGCGCGCTTCACGTCCCCGGCGGCGGCGAGGTCGGTGTATTCCTTGATCGGGAGCGAGCCAGCAACCTGGTACATGTGCGGCGTGTAGGTGAGCAGCCAGCGGTGGCCGAGCTGGGTCATGTTGTGGAACCAGACGTTCTCGTCGGCGACGCTGATGGTGATCCGCTCGCCCACTTCCTCCTGGAGCCGGAGGGTGGTGTAGGGGTTGTGGTCGGCCTGCTTCATGCCGCAGACGTTGGGAATCTTCACCAGCTCCCCGGCGAGCTCGGGGCTGATCGGGTAGGTCGCGCCGGGGGAGTTGAAGAGGACAAGACCGATGTCCACGCGGTCCGCGATGTACCGGAAAAACTCCAGAACGGAGCGGTCGTTGTTCGCGGCGATGTAGGGCGTGAGGAGGATGGCGAAGTCGCAGCCGATGTCCTGGGCGTGGCGGGTGAGCGCGAGGGCTTCCCCGGCGGACTGGTGGTGGGTGCCCGCCATGAGGGGAACGCGCCCGGCCGTGGCTTCGAGCATGACCTCCTGCGCGCGCTTTCGCTCCTCGGTGGGCATGGACCAGAACTCGGCCACGTTGCCGTCCGAGTAGTGGCCGTCCACCTGCAAATCGCTCACGACGATCTCGACATTGCGGCGGATGGCGGCCTCGTCGAGCGCGTCCTCTTCGGTGAAATGATAAGGCAGGGAGGTCCAGATGCCCCGGAGGGCCTCCCGCGCGTACTCTTTCGCCTCGCCCTTGCTGTATTTCATGACCCGGCCTCCAGGAGGGGTAATGCCGACTGCGTCTCAGGATGAGGAGGAGGATAGCACAGGACCCCCCCTTGCCTCCCCCGGCCGATCCCTGAAGAATAGGCGGAACCCGTCTCTTCATCTTCTTGGGCAAGGGGCGCCTCCGTGGACGTGCGCCGCGTTAGCGATCAGATCGATAAGGATTTCGAGGACGCCCATCTCGAGCGCCTCCTCGCCTACATCCGCCAGCCGAGCGTCTCGGCGCTGGACTGGGGATTGGAGGAGATGGCCGCCCTTCTAGCCGGGGAGATCAGAGAGGCCGGGGGCGAGGCCGAGGTGGTGGAGACGGCGGAGTTCCCGGTCGTCTTCGGGTTCATCGACGCGGGCGCGGAGCGGACCCTGCTCTTTCACGGGCTCTATGACGTGACCCCGGCCGAGGAGCCGAACTGGATCGTCGCCCCCTTTGAGCCCGGGATCCGCGAGCTGAAGGGGCTGGGCCGCTGCGTGGTGGGCCGGGGGGCGGAGGACATGAAAACCGGGATCGCGGCGGCGATGAACGCGATCGATTCGGTCCGCGCGGCGGGCGAATCGCTTCCGCTCAACATCATGTTCGTCCACGAGGCCTCGGAGCTCGGCAGCGGAGGCATCAAGGATTTCTTCCCCCGCTACAAAGATAAAATGAAACGAGCGGACGCCGCCTTCTGGCTCTGCCCGATGGCACAGACGGACGGAACACCCATCGTCCCCCTCGCCCTGAAGGGAAACCTGATGGGCAGGCTCATCTGTCGGCCGGGGGAATGGGGAGGACCGCTGGACAATGAAATACACGCCCTCAACGCGAACTGGATCGGAAACCCGGCGGATCGCCTGGCGGCGGCCATCACCTATCTGGAGGGACGGCTGGAGGAGATTTACCTCAAGGGCGAGGGATGGCGGCCGAGCGAGGCTCAGGAGGCGCTCGTTCGGGAACTCGCCGCCCGGATGGACCCGGAATCGCTCCGGGCCAGCCTGGGTGTCCGGAGGTTCCGGCAGGTGGATTTCGCCGAGGCCGTGCGGGCGCACTGCTTCCGGCCCGAGTTCACCATCACAGGGCTTCGGTCGGGCTTCGTCGGCGAGGGCAAGGCGGTGAAGGTGAGCATCCCCTCGGAGGCCGAGGCGGTGGTCAACATGCGCTTTCAGCCCGGCGAAGACCCGGACGAGCGGATCGGGAACGTCCGCGGGATTCTACGGGAAGGCGGCTTCGAGGACATCGAATTCGCCGTGAACAACCGCTACGCCGGGGGCGGCACCGCGCCGGAGCACCCGCTGGTCCAGTGCTTCCTCGCGGCGCACCGGGCGATGGGCACGGACCCCGAGGTCTGGCCGGTGCATCCGATCGGCATGCCGGTCTCGCTCTGGACCGAAGAACTCGGCGTCCCCTGGGTGGGCGGGGTGCCCTGCCACGCGATGCGGAAACACTCGGCCAACGAATTCTGCCAGGTCGCGGGCCTGCTCCGGTCGGAGAAGTTCCTCGCCCATTTTTTTGAGGGATTTTCAGAGCTGGCCTGTTGAGTTTTACTTTTTGAGATTCGCGCCCGGCGGGATATATTTCTGCTCCAAAATTCCAAAACCACGGGGAGATGTCATGAAGGTGGCTTTCGTTATCTTCGACGGGCTGACGGCGCTGGATTTCGTGGGGTTTCACGATCCGATTACAAGATTAAAAACAATGGGTTATATGCCGGACCTGGAATGGCGGGTCTGCGCGCGGGCGGAGAGCGTCCGCGACGGGGCGGGGCTGGCAATCCGGGCGGACGAGGTGGCGGGGCCGCTCGGGGGGTATGACCTGATCTTCATCCCGGGGGGATTCGGGACGCGAACCCTGAAGGACGACCCCGGATTCATTGACTGGATACGCACCGCTGCCGCTTGCAAATGGAAGGTGTCGGTTTGCACGGGGTCGCTGATACTGGGAGCCGCCGGGTTTCTGGAAGGAAAATCGGCGACGACGCACCCGGCTGCCCATGATCTGCTGGCCGCGTACACGGAGGGGGCCGTTCGCGAGCGGATCGTCGAGGATGGTGAGGTCATCACCGGCGGAGGCGTCGCCACCTCGATCGATCTGGGCCTCTATCTCGTTGAGAAGTTCTCGGGGGCGGAGGCGAGGGCGGCGATGCAGAAGCAGATGGATTATCCCTACCAAGGGCCATCGCCGCTCCATTCCTAGCCGAGTCGCACGCTCCGGCGTCAAAAATCCCGCGGTTCGGGGTTCAGATGTTCAAATATCCTGCGGCTTGCCCGGGCATTCGTGCGGAATCTCCTGAAAATTCGCGGTGCGGTATCGGGCACAGAGATTGCACCCATAAAAAGACGAGATGCGGGTGATGTCGAAATCGCCCTCCCAGGAATTTCCGAGCTGTCCTGGCATTCTCTCGAAACCGCCTTTACCGCTTGAGATATGTTTCCCTCTGACGCTCACCCGTCCGGAGGCGGGGGAAAACTGCAGATGTACGAAGAAAAATCCAGCAACTGGCTCAGGCTCGTGGACGAGGAGACCGGCCTCTACAACCGCCTGCTGCTCGTCCACCACCTGAACGAATCTCACGCCCGCGCCCGCAGGTACCACATTCCGCTCTCCTGCATCCTGCTCCAGGTGAACTGGTGGCGGGAGCCGGAAGAATGCATCCGGGAGGATGGCGATTCTTCATTCGTTATCCGGGAGCTGGCGCAATTTCTCATTCACAATGTGCGCGCGGGCGACATTCTCGGCCGGTGGGCGGCGAACGAATTTCTTCTGATAACTCCCTTCACGCCTCCCAGGGCCGCCAAGCTGGCCGTGAAAAAACTTTCGGACAAACTGGGGAACCATGAATTTCGCGATCTGCCCAGCCTGACCATCACGATCCGGGCCGGGGTATCGGGTCTTCCCGACGACGAGAGAGAGCTGCGTCCGATACGCCGAAGATCTGCCCCTCATCGCGCATGACAATCTGGGGTACATCTTTCAGACAGCGGGCCTTGCGAAGGAAGAATGTTCCTTGTCGGGATAACTCAACCTGAGAAATTCCGGCGATTGAGACCATCGCCGCTTTGACTTTCAGGCCCCGGCCGCACGCTCTCCGATGTGGAGCTGAACAATCCCGCCTGTCATGGGACGGCTCACGACTTTGCCAAATCCCGTTTCGTCCATCATCGCCGACAATGACTCCGCGTCTGGAAACGCATAAACGGTCGAGGGGAGATATTCGTAAGCGGTCGGATGTCCTGAGACAAGACGTCCGAAAAAGGGCAGGAAATAGCGGAAATAGTAATAGTAGCTGAGCCCGAATGCGCCCCTCGGATGGCCGAATTCCAGCACGACAAGTCTCCCGCCGGGCCGGAGGATTCGTCCCATCTCGGCAAGCCCTTCCCGGCGGTCCTCCAGATTGCGAAGCCCGAAAGCGATGATGGCGCCGTCGAAGGAGGCATCCTCAAAAGGGAGATTCAGGGCGTCCGCCTGAAAAAAAGCCATGCTTTCCCGCGATTTTCGCCGCGCAATGGCCAGCATGGGAAAGGCAATATCGGCGCCCACCACCTGAATTTTGGGGGTCTCGGGAATCCGGCGCTGTATCCCGAGGGCGACATCTCCCGTGCCGGTCGCCAGATCAAGCAATCGTGCGGGAGTCCCGAAGGACAGGCCATCCAGCAGAGCGCGGATGGCGGCGCGGCGCCATATGCGATCGACCCCGAAACTGAGCAGCCGGTTCAGTCGGTCATATGTCGGCGCGATCTCCGAGAACATCTCGCGCACTTTGTCGCGCTCGATTCTGACGGGCACAGCCGCCTCCCATTCGTAGCGACGGACAGGCTATATCGCGGGGAGGAAAACGTCCGCGAGCGCCCCGGCCGAGACGACCACCGACACCCACGCGTTGATGTTGAAGAAGGAAAGGTTCACACGGCTGAGATCCCCGGGGCGGACCACCCAGTGCTCCCACACGAGCAGGCCCCCTGCCATCACAAGCCCCCCCCAGTAGACACTTCCCAGCCCGGCCAGGCGTCCCGCATAGAAAAAGCACGCCACCGTCCCCGCATGCATCGCCGCCGAAAGGACGAGCGCCCCGCGCAGTCCCAGCAGACGCGGGAGGGAAAAAAGATTCTCCCGCCGGTCGAAATCCACGTCGAGGCAAGCGTAGATAATGTCGAACCCGCCGACCCAGAGCGTCACCCCGGCGAACAGCAGCGCCGGCACCCATCCCAGGTCGCCCCGAACCGCCACCCAGGCCCCCGCCGGGGCGGCGCCCAGGACGAAGCCCAGGAAAAAATGCGTGAACGAGGTGAACCGCTTCGAGTAGCTGTAGAGAACGATCACGCCCGCCACGACGAACGAGAGCCCGAACGCCAGCGAGTTCAGCATCCATGCCGAGAAGACGAACAGCCCCCCGAAAGCGGCCATCAGCATCCAAATGCGCGCCGAATGAAGGAGCCCCTGAAATTCCGATCGATCTTGCGTGCGGGGATTTTTCGGATCGATGTCCCGATCCGCGAAGCGATTGAACGACATCGCAAAGTTCCGCGCCCCCACCGCCGCCAGAATGATCCAGAAAATCTGCTCCGCAGAGGGCAGCCCCTCCGCCGCCAGCACCATGCCCATGAACACGAACGGCAGCCCGAAGATCGTGTGCTCGAACTTCACCATCCGCAAAAACTGGCGCAGGTTCGCCCATAGGCCGTTTCCTCCGCCGTTCATGCTGTCCGACGCCTCAGCCGCCAAGGCCGTACTCCTCCCAGCGCCGCGTCACCCGCTCGCGTATCTCGTCGCTCATGACGATCTCGCCCGGCCACTCGCGGGCGAAACCCTCGCTCGCCCATTTGCGCGTGCCGTCGACCCCGACCTTGCTGCCCACGTGCGGCAGGGGGGATGCGTGCTCGAGCGCGTCCACCGGGCCTTCCACGAAGACGAGATCCCGCTTCGGATCGATGCTGCCCAGCACCTTCCAGCCCACCTCGCTGATGTTGTGGACGTCCACGTCCTCGTCCACGATGACGATGCACTTCGCCAGCGCCATCTGCCCCATCCCCCAGAGGGCGTACATCACCTTCCGGGCGTGATGCGGAAAAGCCTTCCGGATGGAGACGATCACCATGTTGTGAAACACCCCCTCGGCCGGCATGTGCACGTCCACAATCTCGGGAAGCTGCATCTTCATCAGCGGCAGGAAGATCCGCCCCGTCGCCCCGCCCAGCCAATAGTCCTCCATCGGTGGCTTGCCGACGATGGTGGTCGGGTAGATGGCGTCCCGGCGGCGCGTGATGGCCGTCACGTGAAAGACGGGGTAATCGTCCGCCAGCGAGTACCAGCCCGTGTGGTCCCCGAAGGGCCCCTCCTCGCGCAGCACGCCCGGCTCCAGATAGCCCTCGATCACGATGTCTGAATCCGCGGGCACCTCGACATCCACCGTCTTGCACTTCACCAGCGGGACGCTTTTTCTCCTGAGGAAGCCCGCCAGCGTCATCTCGTCGATCCCGGGCGGCAGCGGCGCGCTCGCCGCGTAGGCGTAAACCGGGTCGCCCCCGAGCGCGACCGCCATCTCCATCCGCGCCCCCGCCTTCGTGCTGTCCCTGAAATTCTGCGCCCCGTCGTGGTGGAGGTGCATGTGCATCCCCGCCGTCCGCTCGTCGAAGAACTGAATCCGGTACATCCCCACGTTTCGGCGGCCGGTGCGCGCGTTGCGCGAGTGCACATGGGGCAGCGTGATGTAGCGCCCGCCGTCCTCGGGCCAGCACTTGATGGCCGGAATCGAGAACAGATCGATATTTTCGGTCTCGACGATCTCCTGACAGGGCCCCGAGCCGCCCCTCTTCGGAGAGAAGGAGGCCATCCGCGCCAGCTTGGGCAGCATCTTCACCTTCTGGATGATGCCCTCGGGCGGCTTGATCTCGAGCAGCTCCGCCACCTCGTCCGCCACGGCGTCGAGGCTCTCGATGCCCAGCGCCATGTTGATTCGTTTGTCGGAAGCGTAGGCGTTGATGAGGACGGGGATGTCGAAGCGACCCCCGTCCGGCGCCGTGGGAGATTCGAAGAGGAGCGCGGGACCGCCCGATTTCACGAGGCGATCGGCAATCTCGGTGATCTCGAGCTCGATATCCACCGGGGCGGTGACGCGGCGCAGCTCACCCGCCCGTTCGAGATCGGAGACAAAATTTCGGAGGGAGTCGTAAGCCATCGAACGCTCCGGGAGTTGCGCTATTCGATAACTTTAGGAACGCGAAAGTGGCCTTTGTGGAATTCGGGAGCTATCTCTTCGATGGAACCGATCCGGGGGGCATCCACCTTGTCCTCCCGGAAGACGTTGGTGATTTCGAGGACATGGGCCGTCGGAGGAACATCTTTGGTGTCGAGCTCGTTCAGCTTCGAGATGTAATCGAGGATGTCACCGAGCTGCCCGGTGAATTTTTCGATCTCCGCCTCGCTCAGCTCCAGCCGGGCCAGCTTCGATACGTGCAGAACATCTTCTCTTGAAATCGCCATCCAAAATACCTCCCGGAGCGTTTATACCGCCGGGGTTTCGCCCCCGTCAACGGTCTATTCCGCGGGCTGGAGCGGGGCATGATGGAGGACGAGCTTCTTGCTCCCCACCTGCTCGAAATCGACCGTCACAATCGCCCGCTCGCCCGCTCCGCTCCGCGCGGCGATGACGCCGGGGCCGAACTTGGGGTGGACCACCCGGGCGCCGGGAGCGAAGGGGCCGAGCGCCTCGTCGGGAATATTTGAGACTTTTTGCTCTTTTTTCGATCGGGCCGGCTCCGAAAAAATGCCCGGAGAATCCTTCATGAAATCCGGCTTTTTCCGATCCGGAGCGCCCTCCTCGCGGATCAGAACATCGTCCGGGAGCATTTCCAGAAACCGGCTCGGGGCCGCGTCCCAGCTTCCGCCGCCATACTCCGGGCGCCGTTCGCGCGCCCAGGACATCATCAGATGCTCCTTCGCCCGGGTCATTCCCACGTAAAGCAGACGGCGTTCTTCTTCCAGCGATTCCGGCTCGTCCATCGATCGGTTGTGCGGGATCAGCCCGTCCTGAACGCCCGCCACCGCCACCGCCCGGAACTCGAGGCCCTTGGCGGCATGAAGCGTCATGAGCGAGAGCTTGCCCCCCTCATCTTCCATTTCGTCCGATTCCGAGGCGAGAGCGAGATCTTCCAGAAAACACGTCATCGCTCCGGGATCTTCCGGGGACATCCCCTCCTCTTCGCGCACCCGCTCCTCAAACGCCCGGGCGGCGGCGATAAACTCTTCCACGCCCTCCAGCCCGCGCTCGGCGGCACGCCGCCGCTCGATCGAAGCGGTATTAACCGATATGTCACGGAGCCACTTGCGGTACCCGGTCCCCTCGATCACCGCCTCGAGCATGAGTGCCGGGCCCAGCCGCCGCGTGGATAACTCCTCAATGCCGAGGATGAGCCTCTCGAGAGCCCGGGCGGCTGCGCCGGTGACCCTTCCGGAGGCCAGCGCACTTCGCGCCGCGTCCATCGTGACGAGCCCGCTCTCCGCGCCCTCTTCCGCCTCGCTCTGGATCGCCAAAAGCTTCGAGGGCCCCAGCCCCCGCGTGGGGCGGTTGACGATCCGGGTGAAGGCGGCAGCGTCATCCGCGCGGTTCACCACGCGCAGGTAGGCCGCGAGATCCTGCACCTCGGTCCGGTCGAAAAACCGCTGGCCCTTCACCACCTGATAGGGAATTCCCCGGCGACGGGCCTGTTCTTCCAAGGGGCGCGACTGCGTGTTGGTCCGGTAGAAGACGGCGACCTCGCTCCAGGGGATCGTCTCCCCCGCTCCGGCTTTCATGAGACGCTGGCAGATCATCTGCGCCTCGACTTCCGGATCGGGTGCGTCGAAATACACCACACCCTCTCCCGACGGGTTGCTCGTGAAGAGACGCTTTTCGCGGCGGCCCCGCGCGCGCCGCATGACGGCCCCCGCCGCCGCCAGGATGTTCGCGGAGCTTCTATAGTTTTCCTCCAGATGAAATACCCGGGCGCCCTGAAACTCGCGCTCGAAGCGCCGGATGTTCTCCACATCGGCCCCGCGCCACCGGTAGATGCTCTGATCGTCGTCTCCCACGGCGAACACCCGCCGGTTCTCTCCGGCGAGGAGGATGACCAGCCGGTTCTGAACCGCGTTGGTGTCCTGAAATTCGTCCACCAGGATCTCGGCGAACCGCTCCCGGTATTCCTCGAGCACATCCGGATGATCGCGGAACAACTTGAGGGGCAGGGCGAGCAAGTCGTCGAAGTCGAGACCCCCGCCCGCGCGGAGCGTTTTTTCGTACCGGGGCGCGAGCCGGGCGGCCACCGCTTCGACGCTGTGGGGAAAGGCGTCGGGGTCCGGCGCTTCTCCCCCGGTCTTGAATTTTCCGATTCGCTCCAGAACGGATCTGGGCGGATAGCGCTCGGCGCTGATCTCCGCCGCCTTCATCTCGCGCTTGATGATCGTCAGGCATTCCCCCCGGCTCATGACGACGAAATCACGGGGAAGATTCATGCGATCGTATTCCCGCCGCAGGATCCGCGCGCCGGTGGCATGGAAGGTGCCCAGCCAGACGCCCCGCCCGCCCGGACCGAGGGCGGCGGCGAGGCGCTCGCGCATCTCCCCGGCCGCCTTGTTCGTGAAGGTGAGCGCAAGGATGGCGCCGGGGTGCGTTCCTTCCGAGAGAAGATGAAGTATCCGGTGGACGATGACGCGGGTTTTTCCCGAACCCGCGCCGGCGAGGACCAGCGTGGGCCCCGGCGGGGCGAGGACCGACTCGCGCTGCTGGGGGTTCAGGCCCTGAAGGTAGGAGGCCTCTTCCGGGGTCTCGGCTGCGGGGCTCATCACTTGCGCGGCTTTACGGTGGGCCTGGCACCCGGACGGATTAACTGGGAAGGAGGATACACTCCCTTGAGGACGGTGACGTTCGGCGCCACCCAGCAGCCGGGCCCGAGGAGGGTTCCCGGCGAGGTGACGGTGTTGCAGCCGATCTCGACGTGCTCGCCGATCACGGCCCCGAATTTCCGGAGGCCGGTATCGACCAGCTCCCCGTCGATCCGGATGACGATGTTGGGAACACCTGTTTCCTTTTGTGACTCGGTGCGGAACTGGAGGTTGGCGAGCTTTGTCCCCGCGCCGAGGTTGCAATCCGCCCCGAGGAGACTGTCGCCCACGTAGGCGAAATGTCCCGCTTCGGCATGGTTCAAGAACGCGGAATTTTTCACCTCGGTCGCGTGGCCGACGATGGCCTCGGGTCCGATCAGGCAGCTTCCCCGGAGGTAGGCGCCATGGCGAAGCTCGGCGCCCGCGCAAAGGACCGAGGGGCCCTTCACGACCACGCCCGGCTCAATCCGGACGCCCGCCTCGATCAAAAGCCCGGCGCGATCAACCCGGAAAGCGCTCTTCGTGATGATGAGCCCCTCGCTCGAGACGAGCCCGTCTTCCACACGCAGCCCCGCGATTTCAGCGGCCGCTCCCTCGGGGGCATCGGCATCCGCGATGACGCCGCGAACATAATCCTCCAGCCGCCCGATGGCGTCCCAGACCCGTTCTCCCCCCGCGAAGAGGTCCGCGTGCGGAAATTTACCGAGCCGGGGAAAATAATCCTTCGGGGCGATCATCGCTCTCTCCCATTATCCAGAAACCAGCGCCCCAGATCCGTCAGCGCCATTCGGCCCTCGGTCTGATCCATCAATCCGCCCCGGAGGGCTTCCTTGAAAATTCTCCCGAGAGCGACTTCGACGCCGAATTTCGCCTCGGCGTCCCGGAAAAGGCTTTCTTCCAGCTTTACCGGGTCGGCCTCGCCTTCTGCAAGCGCCCGGAGGAGCGCCCGCTCGGCCAGCGCGCCCGGGTCTTCTCCGTCCTTCATGCCCAGAAGGATCGGCCGGAGCGCCGCGCCGCCCGCCTCGAGCAGGGCCGCCTCCCATCTCTTCGGGCCGCGAAGGACGACGCCGGTCCTCCGCTCGGTGCCGGAGTTCCGGATATATATCGCGCCCTCGGCCCGCCCGTCCAGGTCGAGCGCCAGATACATGACCGAGGGGTCATCCTCGAGCGGCGCCCAGCGGAGCGCCACATCGCCGGGAAACGCGGCCGATGCGGCTTCGTGGAGCGTCCGGCTCACGGTCTCCCAGGTTTCAGAGCCCGGCGAAAAACGCCCCCGCTCCACATGATAGGCGTAGAGCGACTTCTTGAAGCCGCGGGGAAAGGGCTCGGCCAGCATTGTGTAGGATTCCCGCGGGTCCATCCCCGAGGTCAGACGGCGGATGGCGGCGCAGGTGTTCAGGAAGCCCTTCAGCCCGTCGCCCACCGGCAGGAGGCGCGAGTGGCCGTAGGCATCCGCCAGGCGTCCAGGAACGATCGTGTGCCCCGACTCCTCGCCCCCGCAGGTGAACGCTCCCTCGAACCGCTCCGCCAGACGGAGCAGCCACTTGTCCCCCACCGGGGCGAAGCCGACGCGGAGCCCGAGCTCCGACAATGCGGCGGCGGCCCCGGCGTCGCTCTCTATCGTCAGCACGGCGATTCCATCTTCGGGGAGCTCTTCTTCCGCCTGTAAAAACCGCGCCTGAAGAACCAGCGACTCGTCTCCGCCGAGCACCAGCGCCGTATCCTCGAACGGATCGTACACCAGTGTGTAGGCGCGGTCTCCGTCGGCATCGAAGACACCGCAAATGGCGAAACCTTTCCCTCCGCGAAGGTCATCCGCCCGCGCGCGGCCCGCCTCGAAGAGGCGCTTCAGGCCAGCGTGGGCCCCGATGGACTCCCGCTCATCGCCCCGAATCGCCCGTCGCCCTTCCAGCGCGACGACTCCGCCGCCCTCGTTGACGGGCCCTTCGCCCAGGCGGTTCACTTCGGCGAAACTTTTCGGGGCGAATCCTTCCACCACCTCGGCGGCCAGTCCGCTCCAGGCCCCCCGCGCGGGGTCGACGGCGATATCCCACTCCGCCAGATCGCCCGGGCGGAGCCAGCTGTTCGCCAGCTCTCGGACGTAGTCGCTATAAAACCCCCGTGCCTCGGAAGATGTGTCCGTGCACACCCCGCTCTCGGGCGTATCCACCACCTCCTCCCACGGGGAGTTCCAGAGGAGCGCGCTCAACTCTTCATCTTCCTC
>CAMYJL010000139.1 GCA_947258645.1 uncultured Nitrospinota bacterium | reverse complement strand
GCCCAGATCGCCGGAGGCCGTGGTCAACGGATCATCATGCAGCAGGTTGAGCGGGTTCGGATTGCCCGCATCGTTCGCGACGGTGAATTTTTTCGTCGTCGCGCTGTACGTGACCGTGTAGGTGTCGGCGGTCAAGTTGGCCGCCTCAAGGGCGGTTTTGATGGCCGTTGCCACCTGCGCGGCGGAATACTGCGCTCCGCTCGCAAGATAGCCGGTCGTGGGCACAGCCGCACCGAATTGGGTCAGGCTGGCCGGGGTGGGGCCGCCCCCATCATTGAATTGAATAATATCGTTCACCCCCGAGAGGAACTGGAACCGGTCGGTGACGGCGAGGCCGCCCGTGGCCGTGCCGGTGGTGCCGAGAGTGGCCGCGCTGGCGTCGAGGTTCGCCACGAAATCCACATTCGAGGTGACTTTCGGGGGGCTGTTCGTCACCGTCAGGTTGAGGTCCTGAACCGTGCCGCTCGGGTTGCCGGCCGTGTCGAGCAGGACGCCCTGCACGCGGTCGCTCTGGGAGTTGACGAGCAACCCGTTGGAGTCCACCTTGAACTGCCCCGCGCGGGTATAGAATACGCCGTCGTTGTTCTGGACGATGAAGAAACCCGCGCCGTCGATGGCGAGATCTGTTCCGCTCGATGTACTCTCGAACGATCCCTGGGTAAACTGGGTCGATACTGCGGAAAGCTGGACACCACGGCCGATCTGACTGCCGGAACTGGCGCCGGACAGGCTCTGGGCCAGAATGTCGGAGAACTCCGTCCGGCTCGCCTTGAACCCGGCGGTGTTCGTGTTCGCGATATTGTTACCGACAACCTCGATTGAATTCGAATAAACGTCCAACCCGCTGACGCCTGAGAAGAGTGCCCCCAGGATACCCATTTGGCTTCCTCCTTATCCCTTTGCCTGATGACTGGATGAGCCCCGATTCGCCCGGAATATTCGCGCGACGGCGACCGCTCATCACAAAATTTATATTCTCGTCTCCACAACGCTATCGATCTGGGTGTAAGCCCTGGTATCAAGACGGCTCCGGTCCGAAACATCGAGAATCTTCCCTTCACCGACATTTACGACAAACGCCAAACCATCCATCATGACGAGGGATTGCTGACTCCCCTTCGCAGCCGCTTCCCTCACGCCTTCCATGAGTTTTTCGTACTGTCCCTGATTGAGGCGGACACCCATCATTTGCAACTTCGCTGAAGCTTCGGGGGTGAACTCCAGCGGAAGCGCCCCCGCCGGATTCCGCCCCAGCTCGGATTTCAACAAGCCATCGAACCGGGGGCCCTGGCCTTTGACGAAGGCGCCCTTCGCCACCGGCGCCTGCCCGATGTAAGGCGTACGGCGCGGAGCGGGAGCCATCAGGTTCGATATGATTCCGCCGACGGTTTTAATTGCTGCAAGCGCTAAAATCGGTTCCATCATTCACCTCAAATCCTTTTATGGATTTCTGGATTCATGGGCCGCCTAAGGGGCGGGCTCCTCCTGAATTGGTTCCGTAATTTGCACCACACCGGAGAGCGGGAACTCCGTCGTCCCAATCTGCAGGTTCGTGGTGCCGTCTTCGGCGATGTTCACGCCCGAGACAATCCCGCTCGAGAACGTCTGAACCGGGATATCTTCCCCTTCCGCGTCCAATGCCAGCACCTGGAAGGTATAAATGCCATCAGGCAGCGGATCTCCATTTTTATCGAAGCCCGCGAAGCCGATGGTGTTTTGGCCGGCCTCAAGGGAATTGCTATCGACGACCGAGACAAGAGCTCCCGTCTTGTCGAACACGCTGATGGCGGCCGTATCCGTCGCCTTTTCGAGCGAGAAAATGACGTTCGATGAAACGCCGTTCGACATGGCAATCGTGTTGCCCTCGGCGAGTATCTGCTTTCCGATCATGCCGACGGCCTGGGATTGCGTGACCGACGTTTCCAGGCTGCTCAATTTCCCCAGGTTTTCATTGATGTTGACCAACTGCTCCAGCGAGGTAAATTGCGCCAACTGGGCCGTAAACTCGGTTCCTTCCATCGGGCTCAGGGGATCCTGGTGGGTGAGCTGGGCCACCAAGAGGTTCAAAAATTGATCCTTCCCGATCACCTCTCCCGACGACGAACCCGTCGTATTTGACAGGGCGGAACTGACATTGGTAGCTGAAGAAGTTTCCATGATTTTTCCCTCAATCCTTTAAGCAAATAAGTCCAGAGAGGACGAACTGCCGTCATCGGAATAAGAATCGGCCTCCGAGAGAGCGGCCGCCGTGTTTTCTTCTTCCAGGGAATCCGATTCGAGATAAAGGGCCTCGCCGGAATCCTCGCCGCCAAATGCCTGATCAGACATCCACGAATCCATGCCGGCATCGACGTCAACGGAAAACTGTTCGACCTTCACGCCATGCTCTTCCAGCGCGTCGTGCAATTCCTTGAGATTCGTCGTAATGGCTTCTTTCACCCACGCACTTTCCACTTTGACTTTCGCGGTCAGCGCCCCGTCCTCTACCCGAAGCTCCATATCCATTCGACCGAGCGAGGGCGGATCGAGCCGAATGCGCGCATGGGAGACCTTGTCCCGTATCGCAAGGCTCACCCTCGCCACCGCCGCTTCGAGAACCTGCTCCTGCACCCGCGCCCGGAGGGGGGCATCCGCCTGCCTGTTTTCAACCGTGGCCTGAATCTCGGGATTGACCTTCACCTCAAGCGAAACGGGTTGCGGCCCCGCCTTCGCGGAGTGAGATTCCTGGGAATGAACGTCCGTATCCGGGCCCGAAACGGCCGAAACGCTTTTCTCCATAATGACGTTGTCCGCGTCGCCATCACCCGGCTGCGTGAACTGCGCCTGAAGGAATTCGCTCACATCATTTTCCTGAGCCGTCTCCGCGCCCTGCCCCGCACCGGAACCGTCGCCGGTCTTCGGTGCCACTACTTTCGCGTTGCCGTTCGCCGGAACCGGCTTGGGGGAATCATCCGCCTCCATCCCGGCGAGCGCATCGTCACCCATCGCCGCCACGGTTCCCGCAACGGCAACCGACTCTCCCTCAAGGGAAATCATTCCCAATTCGGAGACTTCCCGGCCCGTGAGAAGAATTGCGTTCGCGTTTGCGTTGGCATTTTGCGCTTTTCCGGTGAGCGGAGCGCTTTTCTGGGGCATCATCCCGGCGGGATTTTCCTCCCCGTCACTCCCATCGCCGAAGGGTGATGCCGCTGGCATCGCAACCGGTACGTGTTCTTGCGCGTTACTCAATCCGGTGCTGGTATTCCCGGGGTTTTCGTTGCCGGCCTCGTTCTTTGCGCCCCCGCCCTGGGCCACGGCTCCCGCCTGCATCTCAAGCTGACGTTTCAACGCAGCCGCGCCCGGTGCTCCACCGGCCGCCTTGCCCGAGGCATGAGACGTGCCCCCGTCGCCCAAAAGAGAGATGCCCGACTTCCCGGAGGCCAATGCGACCCCGATGGACTGGCCTTGAAATTCTTCGCTCCCCGGCTCCACAAGCTGAGGAAAAGGGAGTCTGCCGCCCGGGACGAGATTCACCAGGCCTTTTTCCGTTGCGCCATCACCAGAACTGATGGGTTCGCCTTCTTTGGACGCTTGCTGACCCTCTGGCTCGTCATGACTCTCATCGGAGACCGGAACAGGCTCTCCACTCTCGTCATCTTCAATCTGGCCGGAATTTTCCTGGTTCTCCCCGCTGGACGCCTGGACTGTTTCGCCTGAATGATCCGTTTCGGTGACGGAAGAGTTGGGGGATTCGGGTTCGTCGACTTTCCGCGGATGAGAACCGGTATCGGACTGAACTTCCTCCAGGGAATTGCCCGCATCTTTCAGGAATGAATCGAAAGAATTTTCCTCCGAATGGAGGGGAGAAGAGGCGCTTCCGTTCTGGCTTCCAAGGCTTTCCACTGCATCGAATGCGACGATCGGTATGTTTGGCATCAGTTTTTTCCCAACTCCAAAATATCTAGGATTTGCCCTGTTTCACGAATTTCTGATTTCCATTTTCCGCAATTTCAGCTCCGGAAAACTTGACCTGCCTCACACTTGCCTCGGTAAAGAATTCACGTTCTGTGCCAAATCGAGGATAACTATTTAATATGTTTAATTTCAATTAGTTACATAAGAATTTTCGCGGGGATGCAGCCAAGGAAGGGGGAAAAAGGTTCCGCAATGAAGGATAGAATTTCCCATCCCGTCGGAAGGGGAGAAACCCATGAAAGCAGAACCGTGCAGGGGAGGATGTAAACCGATATCAGGCGAGTTCTCAAGATGATATTACTGAAACCCCCGGGGAGGAGGTTTCCTGGAGCCTATTTTCTGATTTCCGCCTGGGCAAGTTTCTCGCTGATGCGCGCCGCCCGGCGGGGTTCGACGACCGCCAAAATCGTGCCCGCCTTTTTGACCTGCATGTTTCGCAGTATCCGGACGGCGAGATTGATATTCATCGTGTTCATGAGCTGCGCCGCTTCATCGGGTCCCATGGCGCTATACGCACGAACGAGGTGATTGATGCTCTGCTTGTTGGTCGAATCCACCTTTTGAAGAGTCTTCTGAAGGCTTTCTTCGATCTTCTTCAGGGTGGCAACCCGTTTTTTGATGTCCGCGCGCAACTCCATCAGACGATTTTCTTCCCTGCGAATTTCGATTTCCCGCTGGCCTATCGCCCGCCTCTTGGCTTCCAGGTCCAGGAGAATCTTATCGGTGAGGCGGGATGGGCCGAGAGCAGCGCTGCCGGGCTTGCCGCTTGCCTGAGAAGCCGGCCCTCCCGGGGGGGCGACCTGCCCGGCGCCCGCTTTACCCGATGGCGCGACCTGCGCCAGCCCGGCACCCGGCAAAACCAGCGTAAAAGCCGCCCCGACCACAACGACGCCCAAAAACATTTTTCCGGCGGAACTCCCATTACGATTCACTGGCGTCTTCTCCTCTTGCACGCGCGGCAAAACGCATGCTGGCGATCTCGTCAATTTCTAGCGATTCGAGGCGGCGGCTTTCCCGCTCTTCCGCCTCGATGTGTTTTTCCTTCAGGTTTTGAATGATCTTCCGTCTCCGGACGGCGAAACTCATTTCCCGGCGCTTTCGCCCCACCTCCACGCGGATTTTCTGGACGAGATTCTCTTGATGCTGAATCCGCGACGACTGGGCGGAAAAATAGGTCAAATAAAGCTGCCCTTCCTGGGCCGACAACCCCTCATTCGCGGTCCGCTCGTCCATCTCCCGGCGGGCCTGGAACAAGTCACCATGGAGCTTCTCCAGATTACCCCTTTCACGCACCAGCACCCGCTCAAACGAAGCGAATTCCTTCATCTTCATCTCTTCTTCCATCTTGCGGAGGCGAAGGACGGCCTCGAGCGGAAAGATCTTCGCCATGGCCTACTCCGGCGGAGCCTGAACTTGCGGGAACGACGGTGCGGGCAACTGCGGCTCAGACTGGCCGATTATCCCCATCAGCGCCGCAACGGCCTCCTCGTACCCGAAGCTCTCCCCAACATCTTGGCGGATATAATCCAGAAGCTTCTCCCGGAGGTCGACCGCGCGGTCCACACGCGGGTTGGCCCCCTTCACGTAGGCACCGACCTGGATCAGATCGGCGGACTCCTCATACGCAGCCATCAGGGAGACGAATTCTCCCGAAGCCTTCAGATGCTCTTCCGAGCTGACATCGGGCATGACGCGGCTTTTGCTGTGAAGAAGATCAATCGAAGGATAAATGTTCTGGGAAGCGAGCCGACGCGAAAGAACAATGTGACCATCCAGAATGGCGCGAGCGGAATCGGATATGGGATCCGCCATATCGTCGCCCTCCACCAGAACCGTATAAAATCCGGTGATGGAGCCCTCGGGCGTCATGCCGGCGCGCTCCATCAGGCGCGGCATCATGGCGAAAACCGATGGCGTGTATCCCTTCGTCGTCGGCGGCTCGCCAACCGACAGACCCACCTCGCGTTGCGCCATCGCGAAGCGGGTTACCGAATCCATTAACAGGAGAACATCCATCCCCTGATCCCGGAAATGCTCCGCAATCGCGGTGGCGAGATATGCGCCGCGCATTCGGACCAGAGGGGGCTGATCGGATGTGGCCGCCACTACGATGCTTCTGGACAAACCCTCGGCCCCGAGCACCCGATCGATGAATTCCTTCACCTCCCTGCCTCGCTCTCCCACCAGAGCGACCACCGTGACATCGGCTTTCGTACTACGCGCCATCATGGCCATCATCGTACTCTTGCCGACGCCGCTGCCGGCAAATATCCCCATCCGCTGGCCTTTGCCGCAGGTCAAAAGGCCGTTGACGGCGCGGACGCCCACATCCAGGGGCTCGGAGACAAGAGGGCGCGAGAGCGGGTTAACGGGCTCCGCATACAGGGAACGGGACGCAAGGTCTTCGATAGGCCCGAGCCCATCCAGCGGGTTTCCCATTCCGTCCACCACTCGGCCCAACATCGAAGATCCAACCATCGCCTGCGCCTGCTCGGATACCGCGCGAATCGCACTGCCCGGCGCGATGCCACGCGCTTCCCCCAGGGGCATGAACAGAACACGGCCATTCCGGAACCCGACGACCTCAACCACCACCTCGGAGCCGCCATGAAGGGGTTCAATGGCGCATATCCCCCCCACGGGCAGGCCAGGGCCGCTTCCCTCGATCAGCAGGCCCACCACCTGGACGACCTTTCCCTTCGCCTTGAAAGTCTCGACACCCTCCAGGCGGGAGCGATAATCTGCCAAAGAGAGGTGGCTCATTGTCCTTCCTGCTCCTCAGGGGGTGTCCCCAGCTCTTCCGGCTGATACGGCTGAACAGAGGATTGAATTTCTTCCGGACCGGCGGATTCTTCGGCGGGCGTCGCCGAAGAATCCGCCGGCACAGCGTCGGGCTCATCATTCGATTCGGCGACCCGTTGATCGGCCCTGTCTGCAAGGGTTTCGCGCAAGGCACTCTCCACGGCTTCCACCTGTTTCTCCAGCCGGGCGTCTATTTCGCCGAAGTTTGATTCCAAAAAACAACCGCCCCGCGTGATCGAAGGATTGGACTCAATACGGACCAGTGCCACCCCTTCGGCCTCTTCATTGAGCAAAAGCCGATGCTCTTCCATGAAAGCATAATCTTCCGGATTGACCTGAGCGGTCGCTTTCCCCCATCCGACGGCACGATCAAGCGCATGCCGGACCACTTCGAGGACAGCCTCCGGCCGCATCTGCAACTCGCTATAGAGCACCTTCTTGGAAATGAGAACGGCCAGCTCGAAAATTTCCTGCTCCGCTGAATGAAGAACTTCATCGCGGTAATCCACCACGCCTTTGATGGAATTTCTAAGTTCCTCAAAAACAGGGACCATCTCCGCCCGCAACTCTTCCCGGGCCTGCGTCATCCCCTGTTCATAACCCTTCTGAACACCCTCAACACTTGCCTGTCTGCGGATATCTTCCGCCTCGACTCTCGCCTCGGCGAGAATTGCTTCCCGGGTTTCTTCAGAAACAGCCGCCGTGGCATTTTCTATCGACTCGTATGTCCCTTCATCGCCGAAAACGACCGGATATGTCCCATCGGCACAGAGCTCTCTTTTGACGACCCAACCGGAAAACGAAAAGTTCTCGCCGGGGACGACATTCTTCATTGGCTCAAAATCGGGATTGGGAGGAATCGGCTTTCTCGCCGCGGCGATTTGCCCAGCTGGGAGATCACCCTCCAGTGGTGCAGCGTTTTGTCCCTGAACAGATGGCGAGGCGGACAACCCCCCAGTTTCCGGATCGGAATCGCCTGGCTCAGAGTCGGAAAATTCAGCGGATTCATCGTCAGCCGAAAGGTGTCTTCGGCCATAATTTTTCGCCCTGCTCTCCTCGCTGATCTCTTTTTCTTCTAGCGTCGCAGGGCTGTATTTATCTCCCGCATCACTGGGCAGTACTTTGGAATCCACAGAGCAAACCCCTCTTTAGACGAGGACATCTCCCCCGCCCCCGCGCCCGGCGATTACGATCTTGCCTTCATCCTCAAGCCGCTTTGCGATGCGGACAATATTCTGCTGCGCTTTCTCAACATCGCTCAGGCGCACAGGGCCCATGGCCTCAAGATCCTCGGTGATCATCGCCGCCGCCCGTTCCGAGAGATTGCTGAATATCTTCTCTTTGACTTCATCGCCCGCGCCACGCAGCGATATGGTCAACTCATCGTTGCTTACCTCACGCATGATCTGCTGAATACCGCGATCGTCGATGTAGACCAGATCATCAAAGGTAAACATCATCTGCCGAATTTGCTCGGCGAGCTCCGGATTCAGCTCCTCGATCTTCGACACGATAAGATTTTCGTTTGCCTTATCCACGTGATTGAGCAACTCCGCCACCGCGGTAATCCCGCCCACCATTTGACTCT
>CAMYJL010000138.1 GCA_947258645.1 uncultured Nitrospinota bacterium | reverse complement strand
GTCTACACGAAGGCTCTCTCTTATTATTTCAACGAAGAGTATGAGGAAAACAGGGCGCTCATCAGCGACGTCTTTCAGAAAATGGTGGAGACGGGAAGGAAGATCACTCCCGAGATGTATTGGGAAGGGATCAAGCAGCAGGAGATCCTCCAGAAAAAACTGGACATTTTTTTCGAGGATTACGACTTCATCCTGAACCTGTCGACATCGGGCGAGGCGCCGAAGGGTCTGAATGGGCGCGACAAGAAGGATTGTTGTCTCATTTGGACGCTCTGCCACACTCCGGCGATGAATCTGCCGGTTTTCAAAAGCCCGAATGGCCTTCCGTTTGGCGCTCAGGTTGTCAGCCGCCGCTACACTGATCGCGCCCTGCTCGCATTTACCCAATTAATGAGTGACAAGGGTCTTGTCCCGGACTGGGGGGAGTGGTCACCTGCCGGTCAGGGAGTCAATTAACGGCAGGTTATTCTGAAGGCAGATGATGCCTGGGTGAATACCTGTTTGTCGTGAAGAGGCGTTTCTTTCGGTGGGATCCGATTCTGAAATCATTCAGGCGGAAGATGTTTTCCTGACGGGCGGGCGAGTGGTCCTGCGCTCACTGACGCCGGGGGATTTGACGGCTTGGTACGCCTGGTTTAATGACGGCGAGGTGACCGGGGCGATGAACAAGGGAATTTTCCCAAACACCTTGGAAGCTCAATGCGATTACCTTCGTCATCTGATGGAAAGCAAAACGGACCTTCAGCTCGCAATCATGTCGAAAGAAGAAGGCCGGCTAGTCGGCGTCATCGGAATCCACAAGATCGACTGGCTCCACAGGAGAGGGGACATCAGCCTTATCATCGGCGACAGGCAGGCCTGGGGAAAAGGATATGGAACCGAGGCCATCGAATTGATGGTCAAGCATGGATTCGAGCGGATGAATCTCCACAAAATCACCGCCGGCATGTGGTCCTCCAACGAGGGTTCCAGACGGAGCTTCGAGAAGGCCGGTTTTGTTCTCGAGGGAACGCTCAAGGAGAACTATTTCAGAGGTGACGGCTACCAGGACGAATACCGCTACGGCTTTTTGCGGAGGGACTGGGAATCCCGGGGCCGGGAGGAGCCGGCATGAAAGTCGTCGCCACTATCGAAGCGCGCATGACCTCTTCCCGCCTGCCGGGAAAAATTCTCAAGGATATTCAGGGTGCTTCCATGTTGGCCCGCATTGTGGAGCGGGCGAGGCGCTCCAAACGGGTGGATGAAGTGGTTATCGCCACGACCACCAATGCGAGCGATGACCCCGTCGTTGATTTGGCCCGTTCCGAGGGTATATCCATCTTCCGGGGAAGCGAGGAGGACGTACTGGACCGCGTCCTCCAGGCGGTCAGGGCGCACGATGCTGATCTGATCGTGGAACTGACCGGAGATTCCCCCCTGGTGGAGCCGTTCCTGATTGATGAAATGGTGGCTTTCTACGAAGGCGGAGAGTTCGACTATGTCGCCAACACTGCGATGCGCCACAGCGCCCCCTGGAAGAAAGAGCCTACCTTTCCGATCGGGACCAGCGTCGAGATATTCGGGGCAGATCTCTTGTCCGATGTCGCGGAGTGGACCCAGGACCCGATTGATCGCGAGCACGTCTCCTCCTACATTTTCGAGCGACCGGGTCAGTTCCGGCTCGGTGCTTTCGAGGCCGAGGGCGAATGGTGCTCCTGCCGACGGCCGGAGATCCGCCTCACCGTGGACACGCAAGAAGACCTGGATCTGGTCCGCGAGGTGTACGGTCGCCTGTATCCCCAAAATCCGGGGTTTACCCTGAGGGACGTCGTAGAGTTGTTCGAAAAGGAACCTGAGCTCCTGGCGATCAATGGCCAAGTGGTTCAGCAGCGTGTCTTTGAACAACGACAGAAGTAGTAGGTACAGGGCAGCTGTCATCGGTTGCGGAAAGGTTGCCGGTGGCTATGATCTTTTCGCGGACGAGAAGTGGACGGTAACCCATGCGGGGGCCTATCGCCTGTGCCCGAAAACGGATCTCGTTTCCGCCGCCGATGTCTCCGCCGCCACCCTATCGGATTTTGGAGAGCGGTGGAAAATTTCCCCTCTTTATTCCGATTACCGGGAAATGCTCGAGAAGGAGCGTCCCGATATCGTCAGCATCTGCACTCCTGTCGAAGAACATCTGAACGCCTTTCGGTGCGCATGCGAGGCCGGAGTCCAGGCGATTTACCTCGAAAAGCCTGTTGCGGGAAGTCTGGACGAGGCCCGGATGATGCCCGCCCTGACTGGAGAGCGGCCGGTTGCGGTCAATTACTTCCGGCGGTGGAATCCCTCTTTTCGGGAACTGAAAGAAGAACTCGACGGCGGTAGCTGGGGCCGCACGGTCCGGGTGACGGTCCACTATGTGAAGGATGTACTTGAAAACGCCTCCCACTTCATCGACCTGCTACGCTGGTTTTTTGGAGAACCGGAGGCGGTCCGGCCATTGAGGGTGTTTGATGGGGAGGAGAGAGAAAAAGCCGCTGATTTCGAAGTGGCGTTTTCAGGGGGCGTGTTGGCCACTTTTCTCCATCTACCGCGGCCCGGCTATGTATTCCACGAGGTCGACATCTTCACCGAACGAGGAAGAGTGGTGATTGGCCAGCGGGGACAGAGCCTTCAGCGCTTCCGCGCCGGGGAGGAGCCGCATTACCGGATGTTCCGGATCGTTCCGACGGAGAGCAAAGCGATAGAGACCGATTGGCGGAACTGCACCCTCCGGGCGGTTGAGGACTTGATCAGGTGCCTGGAAGGTGGAGGAGTGCCCGCTTGCGGTCTGGGGGACGGTATTCGCTCGTTGGAAATGTGCGAAAAAATCCTCTCCGAAACGCCTCCGAGGGTGTGGGCCTCGGTTTGATGGCGAAGCGGAAATTGAGTTCTAAACTGGCGCTGCTTGGCGGGAAGCCTGTCCGAAACGCGCCTTATCCCCAGCACGGCACCATGATTGGCGAGGAGGAGGAGTGGGAGGTCCTTGAGGTCCTTCGCGGCCAGCACCTTTCCGGTTTTTCCGGAACGAACACCCCGCGCTTTCACGGCGGGGTGAAAGTGAGGGCGCTCGAAGCGGCGTTCGCCGAAAAATTCAGGGTCCGGCATGCGGTCTCGGTGAATTCGGCCACCTCAGCGCTGCATTGTGCCGTGGCGGCGACGGGGGTGGAGCCGGGCGAGGAAATTATCACTTCGCCCTATACGATGAGTGCTACGGCCAGCGCCGTTCTCATGCAAAATGCCGTTCCGGTTTTCGCCGACATTGACGATAAGACATTCTGTCTCGACCCGGAATCCGTGGAGAGCGCCGTTACGCCGCGTACACGGGCGATTCTCACGGTCAATTTGTTCGGGCATCCGTCTCCGCTCGATGAACTGAATGCAATCGCGGACAAGCATGGCCTGATGCTCATTGAAGACAATGCCCAGGCTCCTTTGGCCAAATACCGTGGCCGCCTCACCGGGACGATCGGTGAAATCGGTATCCAGAGCTTGAACTATCACAAAGCCATTCAGACGGGCGAGGGTGGCATCGCGCTTACGGACGATCAGGAGCTTGCCCTTCACATGCAGTTCAAGCGCAATCATGGAGAGGTTGTTGTCGGGCCGATGGGGCGGGAAGACCTCACCAATATGGTCGGCTTCAACTATCGCCTGACGGAGGTGTGCGCCGCCATCGGGTTGCCCCAGCTCGAAAAGCTCGAGCGGCTTCATGAGATTCGTCATCGGCTGGCCGAGCAGCTTACCCGGCAACTTTCGGAGTTTGACTTTTTGACGCCTCCAATGGTCGCTGATGAATGTACGCATGCCTACTACCAGTACGCCATGAAGTTTGATGAGAGGCGTGCGGGGCTCTCGCGCGCTCTTTTCGCGAAGGCCATGCGTGCGGAAGGAGTTTCGGTGGCCGAGGGTTACGTCCGGCCCATCTATCTTGAGCCCATGTATCAGAGGCGAAGCGCGTACGGGAGCGGGCATTTTCCCTTTGGAGGCGAAGAAAGTGTTTCCTACAAGGAGGGAATATGCCCCGTGGTTGAGCGGCTCTGGCGGGCGGAGCTGTTGACGACCGACATCTGCAAGTATCCCAACACGGAGCGCGAAGTCGAAGAGTTTGTGCAGGCGGTGGAGAAGATATCCGCCAATATCGATCAACTCCGATCGGTGGAGTGATGAGCGTCGGCCGGATATTCATCTATGCGCAGGACGGAGGCGGAGCGCGGGCCATCTTGCCTGTCGTTCGAAGCCTTCTGAAAAAAGATCCGGAAGCAGTGTCGGTTGTCACTCACCTCTTTGCCTCGGAAATATTCCAGAAATGCGGATTTCCGGCGGCGGATCTTTCGAAGGTCGCCGAAAAGGTGCCCCTGACGCCGTCGGGGGCCCGCCGTGTGTTGGAGGAGATTTCACCTTTCGCCGTTTTTTGTACGACATCCAATAACGGCCAGGATCCATCAAACGGAGAGATCATCCGGGCGGCGGCCTCGCTGGGCGTTCCCTGCTTCGCGGTGATGGACCACTGGAAGGGCTGGTCCCGGTTCCACGATGAGGATGGGGATTGGTCCTATCTGCCGGACGTTCTCGGGGTGATCGATGAGGTGGCGCTGACGCGGGGATTGCGGGAAGGTATCCCCCCGGCAAGGATGGAAATCGTCGGGCATTCGCATCTGGAAGCACTTGCCGCCGGTGGTCTCGCGGATCGGATGGAACTGCGAGAGAAATGGGGGATAGAGGGCGAAAACGTTTTCGTATGCACTCTTTTTACCCAGCCGATGCGGGAGGGAGATGTCCTTAGCCCCTTGCTCGAGGGAGAGCGGCTGAAGGTCGTCGAGAGGGCCTTTCGGATTCTCGAGGATCGGATGAAGCGGCGGGGGAGGGAGGTAGTGATTTTCGTTCGCCCTCATCCACGGGAGATGGCCCTTTTTGGGGCCACCTATGAATCTCTTCCGTTCGGGAGGCAGGAGACCGAGGCTCCATCGCTTGATCTGGCGAAGGCCTCGGAGCTTGTTCTGGGGCTGGACTCCATGATCCTCTATGAGGCTCATTTCTGTGGCCGGCCGGTGCTAAGCTTGTGCTTGGGTGCGGGCGCCGGATTTTCGGATAAACCGGAGGATGGTCCCGGATTTTTGCCGGAGGCGAAATCGCTGTCCGATCTCGAGGGCTTTTTGGAAGAATTGGATGATAAAGGACCCATTCCGGGGGTAGGAAGGACGGCACATGCGATACCCTCGGGAGCGGTCGATGCCTGTGAGCGGATTCTTCAAAGATTGTGCGGAGGAAATTCTTTGTTCCCCAAAGAGGTAAGGAGCATTGCCAAATGATTGTTGCTCTCATCACGGCAAAGGGGGATTCGAAAAGGCTTCCCGGGAAAAACCTTCGAGAAATCGGGGGCAAGCCGCTTCTCGTTCACTCCATTTTGTACGCGAAAAGCGCAGCGAAGGTCGACCGAGTTTATGTTACGACCGATTCGGACGAAATTGCTTCGGTCGCCGCCGAATACGGCGCCGAGGTGATTCGGAGGGGGGCCGATCTGGCGGAAGATGCATCGACCGCTGCCGTGATCGATCACGCCGTGGAAAATATCGGCCGGGGCGAAATCGATTATCTGGTCTGCCTTCAGCCCGATCATCCCGGCCGGAAGAAGGGGCTCGATGAGATTCTTGGGTATGCGGCTAAAAACGGTTTCGATTCCGTCTTTTCCGTGGATCGAAACGGAATCCGAAACGGGTCGGTTCGGGTGCTGAGCGCGAAGGCGCTCGGGCAGGATCATTCGGCTCTCTCTTATTCGGTGATGGACGACTGCGTGAACATCCACACAGCGTCCGATCTGGCCGTGGCCGCCCACGAAATGTCGCCGTTCAGCCGTGAAATCGAGGTGGACGGAAGGAGGAAAATCGGAAGAGGGCATCCCACCTTCGTCATTGCGGAAGCCGCCTGCAACCATATGTGCGACATGGACCTGGCGCGCAGGCTGGTGGACGAAGCTGTAGAAGCGGGGGCGGACGCCATCAAGTTCCAGACCTATAAGGCAAAGCATCTTGTTCGCAAGGAAGCCAAGCTTTACTGGGAAGGAAAAGAAACCTCGCAGATCGAATACTACGGGCGGTTGGATCGGTTCGGCACGGTCGAATATGAAGAATTGTTTCGCTATGCGGATGACAAGGGAATCGTTGTTTTCTCTACGCCGTTCGATCCGGACAGCGCCACCATGCTGAACGATCTGGGGATGCCGTTGTTCAAGATCGCCTCCTGTGATCTACCGGACAGCCGCCTCCTTCGGCACGTGGCGGGTTTCGGAAAGCCCGTCATTCTGTCTACAGGAGGATCCACGCCGGAGGAGATCGATCGGGCTGTCGCCACTTTCCTGGAGACGGGAAACCATCAACTGATCCTGATGGCCTGTATGCTCAGCTACCCCACACCCGATGAAGATGCGAATTTGCTTCAAATCCGATCTCTCCAAGAACGGTATCCCAGCATGATTGTCGGGCTTTCGGATCACACAGAGCCCGATGTGCATATGGTGATCCCGGCCCTGGCCACCGCCGTTGGTGCGAAGGCCATCGAAAAGCACTTTACCCTGGACCGGAACATGGTGGGATCAGGACACTTCTTTTCGGTCAGTCCGGAGGATTTGCGGGCGATGATCGCCAACATCCGTCTCGCCGAGACGGTTTTGGGGAATCCGGAGCTCGGTGTAGTGGAAAAGGAGAAGGCGGCCCGGGAAAACGCCCGCCGGAGTATCGTGGCTGAGATTCCCATCCATCAGGGAGAGACCATTACCTCGGCCCAGATCGGCATGAAAAGGCCTGGAGACGGCCTGCCCGGATGGATGATCGATCAGGTGATCGGCCGTCGTGCGAAAGTGGATATCGGTGCCGATGAGGCGCTTTCCCTGGAGATGCTAGAGTGAAGATTGCATCCGTTTTCGGTTCATTCTCCGAGAAGCCCTGAACCATGCCAAAAGTCACGGTGTATATCACCACGCACAATTACGGACACTACGTCGAAAAGGCGATCCAGACCGTCCTCCAGCAGACAATGGATGACTGGGAACTCATCGTGATCGACGACGGATCGACGGACAACACCGGAGAGATGCTCGGTCGCTATCGGACGCATCCGAAGGTTCAAATCGTCGAGCAGGAAAACAAGGGTCTGAACGTTACGAATAACATCGCCCTGCGTCTGGCAGCGGGCAAATACATCATGCGCCTCGATGCGGATGATTACCTGGATGAGAATATCCTGCTGGTCCTCTCGAACGTTCTCGATACCAAACCTGATGTCGGTCTCGTTTATCCGGATTATTACCTCGTGGACGAAGAGGACCATGTGCTGGAGATCGTTCGCCGCAAGAAAATCGGGGAAGAGGTGGGGCTTCTCGACCTTCCGGCCCACGGCGCGTGCACCATGATTCGGAAAGAAAACTTGCTTGAAATCGGCGGTTATTACGAGGATTTTAACCGACAGGACGGTTACGATCTGTGGATCAAATTCATCCAGCACTACAACCCGTACAATGTGAACATTCCCCTGTTTTATTACCGTCAGCATGAAGGCAGTCTGACGAAAGACCAAGGGAAGCTTCTGGAGACGCGCCGTCAGATCATACGCCAGTTCGTGGAGCAGAACGATATCAGCCCGATGAAGGTATTGGGCGTCGTTCCGGTTGTGGCGGCTCCCGCGGTCAAGATTGGCGCCCCGTTTGTCGACATGGCTGGCAAGCCGCTCATTTCTTACACGTTGGACGAGGTGGTCAAGGCCAAGTTACTTGAAAGGGTGGTTGTCTCCAGCGGGAGCCAGGAAGTATTGGCGCATGCCGGAAAATATCCGGAGATCACTGCTCATCTCAGGCCGGAAGAACTCACGAAGTCGACTTCTCCCATCGAGAAAACGCTCATGAGCATCCTGGACTCCCTGGAAAAAGAGGACGGATACGTCCCCGATGCGGTGTGTGTCTGCTATATCAACCATCCGTTTCGGCGGGCGGAGCATATCGATAAGGCAATCGATACGATGCGTATCTTCAACGTCGACTCGGTGCTATCGATCCAGGAAGAGCTTTCTTTCTGCTATCACCATCGTCGCAACGGGCTGGAGCCGATCAACGGAGGCAGAAAGCGCAATTTTCGTTTGGAGCGGGAGGCGATTCTCAAGGAAAACGGCGCCATCTATTTGACGCGGACCGATGTGATTCGGTCGGAGAAGTTCCTGGGTGAGAAGATTGGCCATATCACCATGCTTCCCGAGGAAAGCCTAAAGATAAGCAGCGAATTTGAGTTCTGGGTGGCGGAGAAAATCGCCTCCGAGCGGAGAGCCTGAAGCTGGAAATGTCTGCAGAAAAAATGAAGATGAA
>CAMYJL010000137.1 GCA_947258645.1 uncultured Nitrospinota bacterium | reverse complement strand
GCTCTGGAGTTGCCGGAAGACGTGCTGATTATTTCGATTCACCGCGGGCGGGATCTGCTGGTCCCGCATGATCATCTGGAGGTCAGGGAAGGCGATGTCCTGACGCTTGCCGGACCGGAGAAGACCCTGGAGGATCTGGCGCTGAGATTCGAGGGCTAGCCCCCGTTTGCCCTGACCGCCCTCCTGCCGGGCCTGTTCGCCGACGAAATATCCCCCCGCTATTTTTCGAGAACAGGTTCAGGTGGATCGTCAGGACGATGCGGATGACGATCGAGGCGACGATGGGGAAGTGGAAGCCTCGGTTCTTTCGGAATGAGAGGGAAAATGTTGAAGGAGCCGGTTTTCGCATGCGGGAGCGGGGCGGCAACGAGGAAAACTTTTTTTTGACAAAACATGCCCGATTCTGGGATTCTTCCTGAAATCGTTCGGTTCCCATTCGAGGTGCGAGGCACTTGGATAACTCTTTGATCGTGGCCTGCGTGTTGATCCTCGCGGGGGTGCTGGCGCTGGAAGCGGGGATAACGAGCGCCATCACCGAGATTTTTGCGGGGGTTCTCCTCGCGTATTTCCTCCCGAGCGTTTCGAAGCTCGACTGGCTCGAGTTCCTCGCCAATTTCGGGGTGCTCGGGTTGATGTTCCTGGCGGGGTTTGAGGTGGACGTCCGGCGGCTGCGGACGACCTGGAAGGCGAGCCTGGGGATGGGGGTCATGTCTCTCGTGATCCCGCTGGCGGGGGTGTTCGTGCTCTGCGCTTTTATTCTGGGCATGGGGACGAAGGTCTCGGGTCTGATCGGCGTGGGACTTTCCACCACCTCGCTCGCGCTGGTCTTCCACAGTCTCCAGGAGCGCGATCTGCTCAAGGAGCGGGTGGGGCAGGTGATTCTCGGGGCGGCCTCGGTGGTGGACGTCCTGAGCATGGTGGCGCTGGCGCTTCTGCTCGGCGAAGTCGGCTGGGGAACGGGCGCGTTCCTGATCTTCATGGTGCCGACCGTACTGGGGCTGCCGCGGGTCGGGGAGTGGATCTTCCGTCGCTACAAAGGGAACCTCGTCGAGTTCGAGCTGCGGTTTATCCTGATGGTGCTGGTGGGCCTGGGCTTTCTGGCGGAGCGGGCGGGCATCCACCAGGCGGTGGTGGCCTTCACGGTAGGCCTCATTCTTTCGGAGGTGGTGGAGAAGCACGAAGAGGTCGAGGAGAAGCTCAAGGGGATCGTCTTCAGCTTCTTCGCGCCGATCTTCTTTCTCCACGCGGGAACGCGGATCGACCTCCAGGTGGCGGACGCGGGCGCCTTCGGGCTGATGGCCGTGTTTTTCCTCGTTGCCTGCGGGCTGAAGTACCTTGGGACGATGTTCGCCGCGCGGGTCTTCCTGAAAACGATGGGGCATTTTTCGGGAATGCTGTTCAACTACCGGCTGACGTTCGGGATCATCGCGGCGACAGTCGGACTGGAGCACGGGCTCCTGGACCAGCGAATGTACGCCGTCCTGCTGCTCGTCGTCCTGGCGAGCGCCGTCCTGCCGATGATCTTCCTCAAGGACCGTCCGGCCGAGCTGGATCGCTAGGGGCAGCCCGGCGGCGTCGAACCGCTATTTCCGCGAAAACAGGTTCAGGAGGATCGTCAGGACGATGCTGATGACGATCGAGGTGACGATGGGGAAGTGGAAACTCCAGTTCTTCCCCCGGAGGTGAATGTCGCCCGGAAGCCGCCCGAGGAAGGGTATCTTGGGCCCCCACATCATCAGCGCGCCGAGGCCCGCGATGACGAGCCCGAAGATGAGGATGATTCGTCCGAACTGCGCGAAGGGATCGCCGGGTTCCATCGCTAACTATCCTCGGCGGCGTCCTTTCCGGATGCCGACCAGAGTTCCCCCTGCCGGCCCTCGGGAACATTGAGCGCCAGGTGACGGAACGACTCCAGCGTCGCCCGGCGGCCGCCGCGCGTGCGCTGGACAAAGCCGGTCCGCAGCAGGTAGGGCTCCACCACGTCCACCAGCGTATCCGACTCCTCGTTCATGGTGGCGGCGATGGCCTCCACGCCGGTGGGGCCGCCCCCGTACTGTTCGATGATCGTCCGCAGGTAGTGGCGGTCGAGCGCGTCGAGGCCCTTTTCGTCCACGCTCTCCATGGCGAGCGCCTCGCGGGCGGTCTCGAGGGAGATCGCGCCGTCCCGCCGCGCCTGGCTGAAGTCGCGCACCCAGAGGAGAAGCCTGTTCGCCGTCCGCGGCGTGCCCCGGCTCCGCCGGGCCAGCTCAACGGAGGCCCCCGCTTCGATGGGAACGTCCAGCCGCGCGGCGCTCCGGTCGATGATGATCTGAAGCTCGTCCTCCGAGTAGAAATCGACGTGGTGGACCCGCTCGAAGCGGTCCCGCAGCGGGGCCGAGAGCGCCCCGGGGCGCGTCGTGGCGCCGACCACGGTGTAGCGCTTGAGGTTGATCTTGATCGAACGCGCCATGGGGCCCTGCTGGGAGATGAAGTCCACCTCGTAGTCTTCCATCGCGGGGTAGAGGTATTCCTCGACCGGGCGCGGCATGCGGTGGATCTCGTCGATGAAGAGGACATCGCCCGGCCCGAGGTCGGTGAGGATGCCCACGAGATCGAACGGCCGGGAGAGGGAGGGCCCGGAGGTCTTCACCAGCCGCGAGCCCATCTCGTGCGAAATAATATGAGACAGCGTGGTCTTGCCCAGGCCGGGCGGGCCGTGAAAGAGAATATGGCCCACCGGCTCCTCTCTCGCGCTGGCCGCCTCGAGCGTGATGCGCAGCTTGGCCACGAGATCTTTCTGGCCGATGTATTCGTCCAGCCGGGAGGGGCGCAGGGAGGAGAAGACCTGCTCTTCGTTCGGGTTGATCTCCTTGGCCGATACGCGCCTTTCGATGACCACGTGTCCTCCTTACCGCCTCAGGCGGAAAACTTCTTCGAGAATGGCGGGGGCTTCGGCGTCCGATCCCAGCGCCGCGAACGCCCGGTCGATGAGTTCCTCGGCCTCGGGCGTGCGCAGGCCGAGCTGCCCGACCAGGATGGCCATCGCCTCCGAACGCTGGTTGGCCGACTCCGGCCCCACGGAAATTTCCTCCGGCGCGTCGGCCGGAAGGGCCCACTCGGCGAGCTCTTCCGAGAGCTGGGAGATGATCTGCTCCGCCTTTTTCTTCCCGATGCCCTGCAGGCGCGTCAGCGTGGCGATGTCGCGCGCGGCGATCGCCTGGGCGATCCGGTCGGGGGGGAGCCCGAGCGCCTTCGTCGCGCTGCGGGGGCTGATCCCGGGCACCTTGATGAACAGCAGGAAAAACGACCGCTCGGCCGGGGTGAGGAAGCCCACCAGACGGGGAGTGAGCGCCTGGCCCGCCGTGAGGTTTCCCTCGATGTAGTGATGGGTATGAAGCTCGACGGGTTCCTTCGCGCCCATGAGCGCCTGAAGCTCGGGGAGGGCGTAGCTCCCCACGTGGGCCTCGTAGCAAAGGCCCGACGCCGTCCGCAGAACGACGCTCTCGTCGAGAATCTCCACGATCTCCCCCGAAATCCGCCGGATCATTGGCGCACCGCCTCGAGGTCGCCCGACCGCCGGAGCGTCTGGTCGATATGACAGTAGGCGGCGGCGATCGCGTCGGCCAGATCGGGCGGTTCGGGGAGTTCGGGAAGCGCCAGACGCTGCTGGACCATGCGCTGAACCTGTTCCTTCGATGCGCGGCCCACGCCCACCAGCGATTTTTTGATCTCGGTCGCCGCGTAGCTTTTGACGGAAATGCCCGCCTGGGAGGAGGCCAGGAAGATGACCCCGCGCGCGTGGGCCATCGTGATCGAGGTGCGCGGATGGTTGTAGTGGCTGTAGATGTTTTCGACGGCCATGGTGTCCGGGTGGTGATTGGCGATGATATGTGACAGATCGCGATGGAGTTCGCCGAGCCGCTCCTCGAGCGGCGCGCGCTCGTTTGTCCGGAGGACGCCTCCGTCGAGGAGGATGGGTTCCGGGCTTCCGCTCCTCACGCCGAGCACGGCGTAGCCGGTCACGCCGAGGCCAGGGTCCACGCCCAGAATGCGCAGGGAATCATTTTTTTCAGGCAAGTGCGCCTCGTCCGGGCGGAAGGGCGGTTGGGGTCTGCCGATTATGCGGAGACTTTCGACATCTCCTCTTCGGAGATGTCGAAGTTCGCGTAAACGTTCTGAACGTCGTCGTTATCTTCCAGAGATTCAATGAGCCGGAGCATCTGCTCGGCGGGTTTGCCCTCCAGCTTCACCGTGGTCTTGGGGAGCATGGTGATTTCGGCCGATTCCGTCGCGACGCTGTTTTTCTCGAGCGCGGCGCGCACATCCTCGAAGGCTTCCGGTTCGCTGCGGACTTCGAAGTTGCCGTCGGCGGGCTCCATGTCCTCGGCGCCTGCTTCCAGGACGATCTCCATCAGGGTTTCTTCGTCCACCCCGTCGCCGGGAATGAGAAAGAAGCCTTTTTTCTCGAAGTTCCAGGCGACGGCGTTGGGCTCGGTGAGGTTGCCGTTGTTCCGCGTGAGGATGTGGCGGACCTCGGAGCCTGTCCGGTTCCGGTTTTCCGTCAAGACGGGGATGAGGATGGCCACGCCGCCCGGGCCGTAGGCCTCGTAGGAGAACTCTTCGTAGACCACCCCTTCCATGTCGCCCGTGCCCTTTGAGATGGCGCGGTTGACGTTGTCCTGCGGCATGTTGGCGCCCTTGGCGTTCTGAATGGCCATCCGGAGACGCGGATTTCCGGCGGGATCTCCGCCCCCCATCTTGGCCGCAACCGTGATCTCGCGGATGAGCTTGGTGAATATCTTGCCCCGCTTGGCGTCGAGAGCGCCTTTTTTCCGCTTGATGGTGCTCCATTTGGAATGGCCAGACATGCTGGATCGACCTCTATTTGGGCATGCGAGAGGGTCTGCGTGTGCACCCTGCGGCATATCGCTTTTCGGCCCGAGAAACATGCGTTTCGTAGGTTTTTTTCTAACATGGGGGCGGAGGCCAAGTAAAGGAATCGCAACCGCCCGGGAAAGGCCGCTCACCGTCTTTCCCGGGGATATCTCCCTATTTTTCAGGTCTCTAAAAGGGTATTCTTGCAATGGGGGAGGGTGGTAAAGAATGGACACGGAGGGATGGCGATGCTATTTTTCCCCCGGATTGACTGAACGCACAGGCCATTTGAGGGGGTATTCGGGCGATGGATCCCGTTGAGCGGGGAATTCGGACGCTAAAAATCGAGGCAGAGGCGCTCAGCTGCCTTCCTGAGCGTCTGGGGGGCGACTTTGCCCGGGCGGTTGAACTGATTCTGGGCTGCAAGGGCCGGGTGGTCGTCTCGGGGATGGGCAAGAGCGGTCTCATCGGCCAGAAAATCGCCGCCACGCTCGCGAGCGTGGGGGTGCCCTCTTTTTTCCTGCATCCCGCCGATGGCGTCCATGGCGATCTGGGCATGGTGACGCGGGATGATGTGGTCGTCGCGCTTTCCTACAGCGGAGAGACGGAGGAGGTTCTCCGCCTGCTTCCCGTGTTCGCGCGGCTCGGCAATCCGGTGATCGCCATCGTGGGCCGGAAGGACTCTACCTTGGGGCGGGAAGCGCGGGCTTTTCTCGACGTCGGGGTGAAGGAAGAAGCGTGCCCGATGAACCTGACGCCGACGGCGAGCAGCACGGCCACACTGGCCATGGGGGACGCGCTGGCCATGGCTGTTCTGGAGGCCAGCGGGTTCCGCGAGGATGATTTCGCACGGTTCCACCCGGGCGGTTCGCTGGGCAAGCGGCTCATGCGGGTGCGCGACCTCATGATTTCGAGAGAGGATATCCCGCGCGTTGATGAAGGCGCTTCCCTGACCGATGTCATCGGAGAGATAAGCCTCAAGGGCCTGGGGATGACCTGTGTGATGGATGCGAATGAGACACTGGTGGGGATCATCACGGACGGAGACATCCGCCGGGCGCTCAACCTCGCGAATGGTAATATTCAGGGCAACGCGAATGGGTTGATGTCGCCTTCGCCCAGAACCATACGGGCCGATGAAATGGCCGAGGCCGCTCTTCACGAAATGGAGGAGCGGGCCATTACTTCCCTGGTCGTTACCGGGAAAGAGAAGGGAAAGGTAGAGGGGGTGATTCATCTCCACCATATCCTCCGGGCGGGGGTCGTTTAGGAAATGATGGATACCCCGATTTCCGTCCCGAGCGCCGAGGAGTAGCTTTCGCGTGTTACCGGTAGGTTCTCAGGTTCAGCTTGTCGATCCGGCCAGCAAGGTGAGAATGCAGGCGAACCTCATCGGTTGGGGTGAGGGCGAGTGTTTGATGCTCACGCAGCCGACCCGGGGCAATGATGCCGTTCAGCTCAAAAAGGGCCTGGCGGTGATCGGGCGTGGTCTGCACGAAGGGGAGGTGTGGGGTTTCCGCTCAACGGTCCTGTTTCAGGCGCTTCAGCCATTCCGCATTCTGTTCATCAGCTATCCCGATGAAATCGAGCAACTCAGCCTCCGGAAATCCCCGCGGATTCATACCAAGATAGAGGTCATTCTGACGGTTCGAAAACACGAGTTCGAAAAGATGAAGGATGACCCCTCCGCGCCGCGTGGCGTCGTTAAAAATATCAGCGTGGACGGTTGCAGCATTTCCTGCCCCTTCCGGATAGAGGTGGACATGCCGGTATTCATCTCCGGCGAGCTGCCGAACGGGAAGGTGGTGGAAAACATCATGGGCTTCGTTCGCAACGCTGCACGGGAGCATAACGAAAACGTTTACGGGGTTCAGTTCGAATCCAAGCTCAACAAGATGGAAGAGCTGAAAGAATTCATCGATCTGGCCACGAAAATTATTCCCAAGACCGGCCTGGGCAGAAAAAAGGTCTAGCGGTCCTCCGTTCTCTAGCGCCAACCCCCCGGACCGAAAACGAGAAGAGACACCGCCGCCGCCACCATCAGGGCGAGGCCCAACGTGTACCCCAACGCGGGGGACAGCAGGCTGCGGAGCCGCCTTCCGAGCACAAAACCCGCCAGGGCCGGCAACACCGCCAGCAGGGCTCGTATGGCGGCTGGGGGGGGCAGATTGCCCGTCCCGGTCAGCGCGGCGACCTGTACGGCCGCAAAGGCCAGGACGGAGAGGTGCATCATTTTGGCCAGCCGCGAGCGGTTGATCTCCAGGCTGTCCAGATAGATCACGATGAGCGGGGCGCCGGCGAAGGCGAGCCCGCTGAGCCAGCCGGACAAGACGCCGCCCAGATAAGCGAAGAAGACCTCGTCCCTCATGTCGAGTTGAATGCGGAACTTCGAGAAGCTGTAAGCGGCGCACATCAGCACATAAATTCCCACAAACCATTTCAGCACGATGAGCGGGAGGGCCAGGAGGGCCAGGACGCCGACAGCCGCGCCGACGCCGCCCGCGCCGATGAAGGGCATCAGGCGCCGGAGGGGATCGGGAGGGATTTTCCAGCCGGAGACCCTGAGAATGCCGAGGGCGAGGTTGGGCAGGGAGAGAAGGATGACGGCCTCCCGCACGCCGAGGAAAGCGCCGAGGGCAGGCGTCGCCACCAGGCCGAAATCGAACCCGACCGAGCCTTCGAGAAAGGCCGCCGCGAAGACGAGAAGCGTCTGCTCCCAGGAGGGCCACATTCAGAACGGCTCGATGGCGATGGCGGGAGACATCTTGAAAGCTCCGGCCGTTAGATGCCGAAAAGCTTCTGGGCGTTTCGGTGGGTGATGTTCGCGTATTCCTCCTCGCTGAGCCCGGCGGACTGAAGCGTCTGGACGATCTTTTCATCCGTCATGTCGTAGGCGAGGTCGGTCCCGAGCATGACGCGCTCGCTCCCCATCAAATCGACGAGAAAACGCACGACGGGGGGATGAAACACGAGAGCGTCGAAGAAAAAATGAGAGCGCATGTATTCGAGCGGCGATCGTTCGATCTTCTGGCACTCGGGGCGGACCTCCCATCCGTGGATGAACCGGCCGACGAGATAGGGGGCCGTCCCGCCGCCGTGGAGGAAGATGAACTGGAGGTCGGGCAGGCGGTCGAAAACGCCCGAGAAAATCAGGCGGGCGATCGAATTGGCGCTCTCCGTGGTGAAGCCGATGAGGTTGAAGAGATGGTAATCCCGCATCTGGGACATGCCGGCGGGATTGAAGGGGTGAACGATGATGGGAACCTTGAGCGATGCGGCGGCCTCGTAAATGGGCATGAAGGATTCATCATCGAGGTAGCGGCCGTTGACGTTTGTCCCCATGAAGCCGCCCTTGAGGCCCAGTTTCGTCACGCCGCGCTCGAGTTCTTTCACCGAACGGGAGATGTCCTGGGCGGGAAGCGTGGCGAGCCCGGAGAACTTTTCGGGATACTCCTTGATGATGCGCGCGTATCCGTTGTTGGCTTCCTGGGCGAGCTCTTCGCCGAGCGCTTCGTCGGCCCAGTAGACGCCGGGCCGCGAGGAGAAGGAGAGGACGTTCATGTCGAGCCCCATCTCCTTC
>CAMYJL010000136.1 GCA_947258645.1 uncultured Nitrospinota bacterium | reverse complement strand
TGGCTGCGGGTAGCAGGTGGAAGAGGCTTCTTCACGCGCGAGATATTCCTGATTGCGATAAAAGTGATAGGCGGCGACCGCGCGCGGCGGAACCCAGCGCTCACGAACCCCGCCGCCCTCGGTATTTTCGCGAATGACCCCACCGAACCCTTTTGTGTGGCCGTTTCCGAAGATAAAGTCTGCCGTCTGTACCTGCTTGCAGTCGTGCAGCTCGGCAAGCTGGATATAGGGTGTTTGATTCGGGTCCATGCCCTCGGGCAGCGGAAGCTCGGCTTCTCCGCAGGCGGGGCAGATAAAAGTCGTTTCGGTCCCTTCGGCCATGACGTGATTCCCGCTCCAGATGGATGTGAAAGGTACGCAGTGTAAAAGAGCCAAAATCCTGCCAGAGGAAATGACGGCGCGCAAGGAGGGCGCGCGCTGACTCGGTCCCCGCCGAACAAATGAGAGCGATGGAAACGTGATAGAACCGGTCTTCATGAGAAATTTCTCGTCCAATCGATTCTGGCGCGGGGTTGCGCTTGTGGGCCTGACTTTATTATGGGGGGCCGTGCTGCTGGATTTGGGTCTGTGGCTATATCGCCTCAGCGGAGGATATTCCTCCAAGGCGAATTTATTGAGCCACCTCTGGCCCTATATCTCGCTTGGCGGCGCGCTTGCCGGTTTGCTGGCAAGGGGTGCGCCCAATGCGCTGAGATCCATCCCCACCGTATGGCTCCTGATTTCCCTGGCGCTTCTTTTCGGGAAACAGGTATTCCCGCGCGAGTCCCTCCTCCCGGCCGCAAGCCCGACCTTGCGCGTTTTGACGCTGAACCTCAGCGAATATTCCGAAAGACATCCCCGGGCCATCTCTTTTCTGAAAGAAAGACGGGCGGCCGATGTTCTTTTTCTTCAGGAGGTTCACGGCGGCGAAGGCAATGGCGATCGCCCGAAATTAAAAGCCGCCCTCGGCGGGCGCTTGCCATACATGGCGTGGCACACTTCCTCCGGAACGAGCGAAAAAAAATTCGGCCTTGGAATCATGAGTCGCCATCCGCTTCGTCAAATCAGGCCGGTGAAACTTCCGGCTGGCGGCGCGCCGGCGAGCCCTTGCCGGGGAATGCCGGCGCTCACCGCGAAGCTGCGCGTCGAGGGCCGCGTGATTCGATTGGCGACGGCGCATCTGTGCCCGCCCGCCGTGCCTTGGCGGAACAGGCAGGGCCACCGGACCCCTGTCTCGCTCCGCTCGGTTTCGGAATGGTTCTCGGGCATCCGCCCCTTCGAATACGCCCGCCGCTCCCAGCTTCAGTTTTTGCGCCTGATGGCGGAGGGCGGGGTGGAGCCCTTCATCCTGGCGGGCAATTTGAATACCACCGCCCACAGCCTCGATCTCCTAGAGCTGTCAAAGACCCTGAGCGACGCCTTTGGCGAAAGGGGGTTGGGCTTCGGGTTCACCTATTCGGCGGCCTTCCTCGGCGCTCGCATCGATCACATCTTCCATTCCAAGGGAATCAGGGCCAGAGACGCATTTGTTCATGACGTGAAGGTTTCCGATCATCGCCCCCTCGAGGCCGTTCTCGAAATTCCGCTTCCGAAAGCATCCGCCCCGTAATTCGTGAGTGATTTTCGGGACGAATTCGGGTTTGTTTTTGTTCCATGTAGAATAGACAGTGCAGCGGAATGGGTATCCGAGGATGCGGGAGGCCAAAATGAATCGTTTCAGATGGCGGACGGGCCCCGCGGCGCTCGTTGCCGTGCTCCTCGCTTGCGCGGGGACGGCCGGGGCCGCGGGTCAGCCGAGGGAAATCACGGGGGCCGACGGGGGGCCGATGGTTCTCGTCCCGAAGGGGGAGTTCATCATGGGCTCGACGCCAGGGAGCTTCATTTTCGGCGACAACGAAACGCCGCAGAAAAAGATAAGGCTCCCGGCGTTCTATATCGACAAATATGAGGTCACGAATGCGCGCTTCCGGAAATATTTCTCGCCGAAAGAGGATTATTCGGGCTCGTTCGAGCAGGACGACCAGCCAGTCGTTGGCGTGACCTGGTATCAGGCGCGGGACTACTGCGCTCGTGTGGGAAAGCGCTTGCCTACCGAAGCGGAGTGGGAAAAAGCCGCGCGGGGGACGGACGGTCGCATTTTTCCGTGGGGAAACCGAACGGCGACGTGCGATCTTGCCGTGATGGGCATCACCGTGCCTTCATGCAACCGCGGCTATTCGACCTGGGAGGTGGGGAGCCGTCCCCTCGGCGCGAGCCCTTACGGCGCGATGGACATGGCGGGAAACGTGACCGAGTGGGTTGCCGACCGGTATTCGGGCACCTACTATAAAAGCGCTCCCCTCGAAAATCCCAAGGGCCCCTCGCTGGGCAATCTTCGCGTCCTTCGCGGCGGGGCGTGGTTCAACAGCCCCGCGCTGCTCCGCGCCGCATTCCGGACCGGCTTCGATCCAAACGCTTCCAACCACGGCGTCGGCTTCCGCTGCGCCAAATCGGCCCTGAAGGGGTTTGTGCGGCGACATCTCCGGGGAGTTCACCAGATGGCCGCTGTCGGGAAGTAATACACAGATACGAAGCGTGTTCCGTGCTTCTCCTTCCTCCCGACGTCGTGTCATAATCCGCCGATATTATCCCGAACATTTTGGTAAATTCATTTGCTCGATTTTCTGCATCCCAACCTGCTCGCCTTGATCTCGGCGACGCTGATCGCATGCGCCCGCGTGGCGCAGCGCTACGCCGTCTCTCGCCTCAGCACCTATGCTGTCAACCTGTTAATGGGAATGGTGACCGCCTCCGCGGGCTGGTTTTTTTACTGGCTGGAGGGTGGTCTGGACCGCGTGCCCTTAACGGGCGTGCTCTGGTTTATCGCGATGGGTTTTTTCGGCGGGTTCGCCGGGCGCTATCTCATGATGCTTTCGATGAATCTGACGGGCCTTGCGCGAGCCGCGGTGATGAGCCAGACGGTGCTGATCTGGTCGCCCGCGCTGGCGGTGGGGGTTCTGGGCGAGCGCATGACGATCCGCGTCGCTCTGGGCACCCTCGCCATCATGGTCGGTGCCATTCTCCTCGTTTACAGGGAAAGCCCCGAAGCGCGGAAGCGGATTCCCCTCCATTATTATCTCGTTCCCGCCCTGTCGGCGTTCATGTACGCATGCGCGCACCTTACGGGAAAATTCGCCTTCGCCTGGATTCCCTCGTCCGCGTTTGGAATGGCGGTTGCCAACACGGCCTCTCTTGCTCTTGTGATGTCGATGATGCCCTTTAAGAAGAAGGCGGGGCTGGGAAGCTGGGAGTGGAAGGGGCTCGCCGCCCTTCTGGCGGGGGCGGTGATTCAGGCCGCCGGGATTCTCTTTTTCTGGTCGTCCGTCAAGCTGGGCGAGGTGACGCAGGTCATTCCCCTCAGCCGTTTGTCTTTATTGCTGATCATCTTCCTGTCTTGGCTTTTATTTCGCGAGCAGGAGTCCGTGACCTGGCGCGTGGTGGCGGGTGGCCTGATGGCCCTGGCGGGCGCTTTCGCCGTCGCGGGATGAAAACCTTCGGCGTCCGGATTTCGGCCCGAATCAATCTCCCCCCGCTCGCTCCCGCCACAGCTTCACGAGTATCCGCGTCTTGAAGCGCGAGAAGCGCTTGTACTGGTGAAAGAGGATCATGCCGAGCGCGAAGAATCCGACCCCCGCGGCCCACCACCAGGGGAGCCATCGGGCGAAGGCGAAAAGCGCTGCCGTGACTCCCGCCGCGATGAGGTAGCTCCGCACCTGCCCTGCGTTTTCGTCTGTCCCGTATTTCTGGGCGATCCGGGCGAGAAATCGTTCCTCGCCCTTGTTGAGGCCGGGCGGGGAGGTTTTTTCCTGGGTTGTCATGTTCGATTCTCCTTCTTGGTAGACACCGGGTGATTTAGGGATACAGCCCCCGGAGACGCTTGCCCTCGGCCACCCGGCTCACGCCGAGCATGAGGCTCGCCAGACGGAGGCTGACGTTTTTCTCTTTCGCCAGGGCGTCCACTTCGTCGAACGCGTGGACCATGATCTTCCGAAGGCGCGTGTCCACCTCCTCAGTCTCCCAGAAATAGTGCTGTGTGTCTTGGACCCACTCGAAGTAGGAGACCGTCACTCCTCCCGCGTTCACGAGCACGTCCGGCAGGACGACGATCCCGCGCTCCTCGAGGACGGAGTCGGCCTCCGGAAGGGTCGGCCCGTTCGCGCACTCCAGGATGCCCCGGCACTCGACGCGTCCGGCAATTCGCTCGTCGATCACCCCGCCGAGCGCGGCGGGCACGAGCAGGTCGCATCGCGTCGTGAGGAGGTCCTCCGGCGCCATCGGCTCCCCGCCCGGAAATCCCTGGATGAGTCCCCTGTTCTCGATCGCGTGGGCGATCAGGGCGGGGATGTCCAGGCCGTTTCCGTTGTGCAGGGCCCCCGTCCGGTCCGCCACGGCGATCACCTTCCCGCCGAGCGCGGCGAGGGCCTCAGCCGCGACGGAGCCGACATTGCCGAAGCCCTGAACGGCGGCGGTCATCCCGGCCGGCTTCCAGCCCAGGCTCTCGCAGGCACGCTCGAATACGTAGACAGCGCCCTTCCCGGTCGCCTCACGGCGCATGAGGGAGCCGCCCAGCAGGAGGGGCTTGCTCGTGAAGGCGCCGTGGACGGTGTAGCCGCGAAGAATGGAGTAGGTATCCATCATCCAGGCCATCGTCTGCTCGTCGGTCCCCATGTCGGGGGCGGGGATATCCATGTCCGGCCCGATGAAGGGGGCGATCTCGCTCGTGTAGCGCCGGGTCATGCGCTCGAGCTCACGGTCCGAAAGCTCCCACGGGCGGACGGTGATGCCTCCTTTGGCCCCGCCGTAGGGCAGCCCCATCAGGGCGCACTTCCAGCTCATCCACATGGCGAGGGCGGCCACCTCGCCGAGGCTCACCTCCTCGTGGTAGCGCACGCCCCCCTTGCAAGGCCCCAGGGTCAAGTTGTGCTGGATGCGGTAGCCGGTAAAGACCTTGGTCGAGCCGTCGTCCATCTCGGTCGGAACGGAGACGATGAAGGCGCGCTTGGGGTGGCGGAGGCGCTGGTGGAGATCGTCGCGGAGGTTCAGCAGGCGCGCCGTGCGGTCGAGTTGATCCAGCCCGGCGCGGTACATGGGGGAGTCGAATTCGTCCATCGTGTCATCGGCCTCGGCGGAAAAAGGGAAACACTCCCTACAAGATGGGTCGTTCCGGGTCTCTCTTCCACCCGGCCGGGCGACCTTCCCATCGGCGAAAAATAACGGGGGAGGGTTATTTTTCGCTTGCACTTTCCTTGCTAATCGGACAGTTTAGTCCTATATTCTCACTATGGCTCCTGGCGGGAGCATCAACATTCCTCTGAGGCGGGTCAGCCTCACTATTCATGATTTCTTCCGCCGGAGCCGCTGCTCTTTAATTTGGTCCTGGCAGGGGATTTCGACTGATCGGGCGGGTGCTCACCCGAAGATTCCTCCTGTTCAGGGCCTTTTTTTGCCCGCGGTTCGCCGTTTTTACCTTCCCTTCCACTCCGGTCTTCTTTTTTCCAGAAACGCGCGGAGGCCCTCGGCCTTGTCCTCGGTTTCGCAGAGGGCGGCCTGGGTGATCTTTTCGAGTGCGAGGCCGGCGGCGAGGCTGCCCTCCATGCCGGAATAGACCACCGATTTCATGAAAGGCGGCACGAAGGGGGCGAAAGACGCCAGATGCGCGGCCATTTTCCGTACGGTGGGAAGAAGCTCCCCGGGCGGGACGACGCGGGTGACGAGCCCGATCTGAAGGGCGCGCTCGGCGTCAATCGTCTCGCCCATGAGGAGCATCTCCATCGCCCAGGCGCGGCCGACCAGTCGGGGGAGGCGCTGGGTGGCGCCCCCGCCGGGGATGATGCCGAGCTTTCCCTCGGGGGTGGCGAACCGGGCACCTTTGACGGCGACGCGGAGGTCGCAGCCAAGGGCGACCTCGAGGCCGCCGCCCATGCAGTAGCCGTTGATCGCGGCGATGGTGGGCTTTGGCGTGTGCTCGAGGCGCTCGGCGACGCCTTGGACGAGGGGGTTAAACGCGGTCCGCAGGTCGCGGCGCTGGACTTCTTCCAGGTCCGAGCCGGAGGCGAAGGCTTTGTCTCCCGCGCCGGTGATGGCGATGACGCGGACGGCCTCGTCCTCGGCGGCGCGGGCGATGGCGGCGTGGAGGTCGTCCAGGGTGGCGAGGGAAATGGCGTTGCGGCGCTCGGGGCGGTTGATGGTGATGAGGGCGAGCGGGCCCTCTGTCTGATAGAGCAAGGTTTCGTAGATCGGGCTGTCGTGTGACATGATGATTCCTCGCGGATGAGGTGCGAATCCCGTCGGTTTTTTGGTCGATGAAAAATCGGGTCTGAGCCTCGATTCTAGGCGGGATGGACCCGGGTGTGAAATGGGGGTGGATATGCAGCGCCGGAGGCGAATGGCTTGAATACGGAAAGTGCGGGAAAAGCCGGGCGCGGAAAGGGAAGTCTGAATGTGCGGGGAAATGCGGGGAGATTCGTGCGCTGCGTTCCAAGGAAATACGGGAACCTCCGTTATTTCCTGGAAATTACGATGAAAGATGCACCCGGCCCGCGTCTCGCGGTGGTCCTCAAAAATCCCTCCACCGCCTCGGAGGAGCGGAGCGATCCCACCATCGGCAAGGTCGAGGCCTGGGCCCGGCGCCGGGGATTCGCCTCGGTCGCTGCCGTGAATCTGTTTGCGTACCGCACGCCGTATGCCCGTGAATTGGCCCGGCACCCCTACCGGAAGATCGTTGGGCCGGAGAACGACCGCTACATTCAGGCCGCCGCGAAGGGGGCCGATCTGCTGGTCGCCGCATGGGGAAACCCGAACGGGATCGAGCCCGGCCTCTATGATCGGCGGGCCGAGGAGGTGCTTCGGCTGCTCCAGGGCTTCCGGACGCACGCCGTGGGAAAGCTCACCCGTGCGGGCTATCCGCGCCACGGGCTGATGTGGAACGGAGATGTGAGTCCCACGCCTATCCGTTTCAAACCACTTTCCTGAGCCCCCTCCGGCGCGCCGCGAGCATGTTGAGCGATTCCACCAGAATCGAAAAGGCGATGGCGAAGTAGAGATAGCCGCGCGGAATGTGAAAATGAAGACCGTCCGCCATGAGGGCGACGCCCACCAGCAGAAGAAAGCTGAGCGCAAGCATCTTGGCCGTCGGGTGGCGGTTGATGAAGGCGCTCACCGGGGTGGCCGCGAAGAGCATGATCGCCATGGAGATCACGACCGCCGCGACCATGACCGGCAGGTGGCGGGCCATTCCCACGGCGGTGATGACCGAATCGATGGAGAACACGACGTCGAGTAGCATGATCTGAACGATGATGGCGGTGAACGACGCCGAGCCGGAGGCGTGTGCTTCCCGTTTTTCGCCTTCGACCGTGTGGTGAATCTCGAACGTCCCCTTCGCCAGCAGGAACAGTCCCCCCGCCAGCATGAGCAGATCGCGCCACGACAACGCGAATCCGTATATCTCGGCGATGGGCGCCGTCAGTCCGACGATCCACGCGATTCCCGCCAGCAGGATGATTCGCATGACGAGCGCCGCTCCCAGCCCCAGTTGCCGGGCGTTTGCGGCCTCTTCCTCAGGCAGCCGCGCCGAGACGATCGAAATGAAGATCACGTTGTCGATACCGAGGACAATTTCCAGTGCCGTCAGCGTCAGGAGGCTCGCCCAGATTTGCGGATCGAAAATCCATTCGCCCATTGGTCACCTCTTCCGGAAGCGGTTGACTGCTGAAGAGAATAAGGGAAGAAAGTTCTTATGGCGAAGGAAAAGATCAAAATCCTGTTCCTGTGTTCGGCCAACTCCTGCCGCAGCCAGATGGCCGAGGGCTGGGCGCGTACCCTGAGAGGGGACGCGATCGAACCCCATTCCGCCGGAATTGTTTCCAGCGGCCTGAACCCGAGCGCCGTCAAGGTCATGGCCGAGGCGGGCGTTCCGATTGAGCGGCAAAGCTCAAAGTCCGTTGGAGACGTGCGGGACATTCCCTTCGATTACGTTGTCACCGTGTGCAGCGAGGCCGACGCCGTCTGCCCGTCGTTCCCCGGCGGAGCCAAAGTTGTTCACGTTCCCTTCGACGACCCGCCGAAGCTCGCCGAAGGCGCCGCCTCGGAAGAAGAAGCTCTCGTTCCCTACCGCCGTGTTCGCGACGAAATTCGCGCTTTTGTCGAGATGCTTCCGGAGGCCATCGTCAAAATAGGGTGAGATAGTGCCGGATCAGCTTTCCCGCACGATCCGGTTTTTCAACACACCGATCCCCTCAATCTCGAGTTCGATGACGTCTCCGGGCCGGAGCCACTTGTCGAGATCGGCGCCACAGCCAGTGCCTACCGTTCCGGAGCCGATCAACTCGCCGGGCTGAAGCTCTTCCTCCATCGAGAGGTGCTCGAGCACCCGGCCCCATGAAAAGTGCATGTCCCCCGCATCTCCCCGACTCCATTCCTCCCCGTTGACGCGGGCAGTCATGACGGCGTCC
>CAMYJL010000135.1:8575-11605 GCA_947258645.1 uncultured Nitrospinota bacterium | reverse complement strand
GATCGTCGCGGTGTTTCGCAGCGTGGCGCAACAACGGCTCCAAGACGAGCCCGTCCTGCTCGTTCGGTACCACGTTTCGAACCGGGGAAAGGGAGCGGCCGTGCGCGTGAGGGAGATCGTGCGTGTCGTCCGCGCCGTGGCGGTGTTCGTGGACGTGGTCGCCGGCGTTCCCCTCCGGCGGGAGATCCTCTACCCGGAACTGCGAGGCGGTGACCCCGCATTTGACGACGGATTCGAGAGAGAGGCGGAATTCGGACAGACCGAGCTCGGTCAGCTGTTTTTCGAGTGATTCAAGTGGAAGCCCAAGATCGAGAAGAGCGCCTAGGAGCATGTCCCCGCTCGCGCCCGCGAAACAGTCGAAATAGATCGTTCTCATTTTTTCGAGGCCATGCGGTTGATGAGGTGGGCCTGATAACCTGCGCCGAAGCCGTTGTCGATGTTGACGACCGAGAGGCCGTCGGCGCAGGAGTTGAGCATGGCGAACAGTGCCGTCAGTCCGCTCATGCTTGTTCCGTACCCCACCGATGTGGGAACGGCGATGACCGGCGCTTCGACGAGTCCTGCGACAACCGAGGGCAGCGCGCCCTCCATGCCCGCCACGGCGATGATGACGTTGGCTTGTCGAAGCGAATCCAGCTCGGCGAGTAGGCGGGGGAGGCCCGCGATGCCGACGTCGAATGCGCGCTCCACGCGGGAACCCAGGGCCTCGGCCGCCACGGCTGCTTCTTCCGCGACGGGGATGTCCGAAGTGCCGCCGCAAAGAACGGCGACGCAGCCGACTTTGGCGCCGGGCTTGCTGTTCCCGATCACGACCATCCGCGCTTCGGGATGGTGCACAGCGCCCGAAAAAGCTTCCCGCAGAGCCTCCGGCTGCCCCTCTCCGGTCCGGGTGACAATGACGGTCTGATTTTTCCCGTACAGGCTGCGGGTAATCTCGACGACCTGATCAGCTGTCTTTCCTTCTCCGTAGATCACTTCGGGAAAGCCGTTTCGGAGGGTTCTGTGGTGGTCCACCCGCGTATGGCCCAGGTTTTCGAAGGGAAGGTCGCGAAGCCGCTTGACGGCTTCATCGGGGGAAAGGTTGCCTTGGCCGACCTGATCGAGCAGGCCGCGAAGGTCGGTGGGGTTCACGGCCGGGCGACCATGGGCAAGAGCATCCGCTCGGTGAGGACCTCGTTCATGCTCCCGGAGCGGAATCCCTCCAGATCCAGCGCCACATAAGGAAACCCCGCTTCCTTGATGCTTCTGATCACGTCCTCGGCGAGCCCATTGGCGAAAAGGCCAGCCATTTCTCCGCGCGGGATTTCGAGCCGCGCGATCGTCCCATGATGCCGGACCCTGATCTGCCTGAACCCCAAGGCGCGGAGCGAGGCCTCGGCTTTTTCCACCTGTGCGATTTTTTCGGTTGTAATTCGGTCGCCGTACGGGAATCGGCTCGACAGGCAGGCCATGGCCGGTTTGTCCCAGGTGCGGAGGCCCGCCTCCTTCGACAGGTCGCGAATGTCCGCTTTCGTCAGCTCGGCCTCCATCAGGGGGCTTCGGACGCCGAGTTCGCGCGCGGCCTGCATGCCAGGGCGATGGTCGCCGGTGTCGTCCGCGTTCGAGCCGTCAAGGATGAAGGGCAAACTCTCCTCATTGGCCACCTGGCCGAGCCTCGTATAAAGTTCATTTTTGCAAAAATAACAACGATTTGGAGGGTTGTTCCCGAAGGATTCGATTTCGATCTCCGCTGTGTCCACGATCCGGTGGCGGATTCCAATCTGACGGGCGAGCTGGATGGCATCTTCAAATTCCGAGTGAGCAAGCGTGACGGAACGGCCTGTAACGGCGAGGGATCGGTCACCGAGGACTTTATGTGCCACGAAGGCCAGAAAAGTGCTGTCCACGCCCCCCGAAAAGGCGACCAGCACCCCGCCCATATCCGACAGAATCACCTTTAAGCTTTCATATCTCTCCCGGGAGTCATCTTGGACCACGGTAAGACCTCCTTGGCTCATTAAGGGGTAAATTCTATCCCGAAGGGACAAATTCTATCCCGGGTGGAAGCGAGAGGCAACGAATGGCGCTTCCATTCGTCATGTTTTCGTATGTTAAGATACCGCGCCTCGGCGATGCCCGGTGGCGGAGTCGCATGAATTCCTTGCGCTTGATGGATAAGCCGAATGAGATGCAAAACCTTCATTCTGGGCGGGCTGATCGCAGCGTTAGCCGTTGCTTTCATCTTTTTTCTGTTCCTGGACGGGGAGCAGAATCGGGGAAGGCCCATAGGTGTCGCCAAGGCTTTTCTGGAGGCCTACTATGTTTCGATCGATTTGGAAAAGACCAAAGAGCTGACCAGCGGACTGGCAGGGAAGCAGATTGATCGCCAGCTCGGGGCGATCAAAAAAATGGGCCGTGTGGAAAAAAACCGCTCGCAGGTGAGCTACCGATTTCTGAATGAGCGTTCTTTGGGAGAGGGGAAAAAAGCTTTTTCTTTCGAACTGTCGATTGAACCGCAGGGCGGGAAGTCGTTTCGAAGAGTGGTTTTTCTGCACCTCCGGCGGACAGATCGGGATTGGCGCGTTCATGCGTTCAGGGAACACCAGCCGTGAGACTTCCATTTCAGGAGAATTGTCCCAAAATGTGGAAACCCAGAAAATTCGCTTTCTTGATATGGCTCCTCGTTCTTGTTGTCCCCTCCCTGACGGAGGCGGCCTCCGGAAAACGGATTTTTGCCGATGTCCTCCGGGTAGAGGTCCAGAAAACGAGGCCGGGGGTATTCTCTTTCAGCGCCACGATATCTTCTCCGGATACAGGCTGGAAGAAGTATGCCAACGGCTTCCGTGTCCGGACAGAGGTTGGAAAAGTGATGGGCACGCGGGTTTTGTTTCATCCTCATGTGAACGAACAGCCGTTCACTCGCTCTCTTTCCGGGGTGAAAATTCCCGCGAATGTGCGGGAGGTGATTGTCGACGCCCAGGATTCTGTGGCGGGGTGGGGAGGCAAATCCGTTCGGATCAAATTGCCGCGCTGAGTTTCGACGATGCCAGC
>CAMYJL010000135.1:0-8548 GCA_947258645.1 uncultured Nitrospinota bacterium | reverse complement strand
CTGGAACGAAGTGAAAATATATTTCGCAGAACGGGCAGGTGTGAGGAAGTGCGATGAACTTCAAGCTGGAAAATTTGCTTCGCCGGGGCATCGATGATCTGAAGGCCTACGTCCCCGGGCGCCGGATTGAGGAAGTGGCGGACGAATATGATCTGGCCGAAGTGTACAAACTGGCGAGTAATGAAAATGCACTTGGTCCTTCTCCTCTGGCAGTTCAGGCCATCAAGGCAATTCTGGATGGCCTGCACCGGTATCCGGACGGCGGTGCCGGAGCGCTACGTGAGCGTCTGGCCAAAAAGCTGGGCGTGAAGGAAGAAGAGATATTCGTGGGGAACGGAGGAGATGACGTCCTTTCTGTTCTGGCCCGCACGTTTATGAACGAGGGGGAGGAGGCGGTCATTCCCCAGCCGACCTTCAGCCCTTATGCCCATGTAACGCGGGTGATGGGAGGAAAGGTCGTCCCGAGCCCGCTCCGGGATTTCCGGGTGGACCTCGACGACGTTCGCTCGAAGATAACTGGGCGGACGAAGCTGGTTTTTCTCTGCAGTCCGAATAACCCGACCGGAACCATCCTGAAAGAAAGGGAATTGTTGTCTTTTCTGGATAGTCTCCCCGATGGGGTTTTGGTTCTTCTGGATGAGGCGTATGGAGATTTTGTCGAGGATCCCGAATATCCCGATAGCCTGAGCCTGATCGGGCGCTATCCGCTGATTGTTCTCCGCTCGTTTTCGAAAATATACGGGCTGGCCGGCTTGAGAGTGGGTTACGGAGTCGGCTCCGGCGAGCTGATAGGGTATATGCACCGTGTCCGGGAGCCCTTTAACGTGAATCAACTGGCGCAGGCTGCGGCCCTGGCGGCCCTAGACGATGAGGCATTCCGGCAGAAGTCCATTCGGGTGGTTTCCGGGGAGAAGCGCCGTTTCTACGGCGAATTCCTGCGGTTGGGCCTCGAATATGTGGAAAGTCAGGCGAATTTCATCTTCGTGCGCGTGGGGGATGGCGACGGGACCATGGAAAGATTGATGCGGAAAGGGCTGATCGTCCGGCCGGGGAGCGCTTTCGGATGCCCAGAGTGGATTCGGATAACGGTGGGCCTCGCGGAGGAGAATGAACGCCTCCTCGAAGCGCTGGGCTAAACCAAAACTGCCGGGGAACTCATCCGTGCTGGGTAAGATCCCCCCGGCAGTGAAGCGCGGTTGAAATATTTTTTATGAACCTTTGGGATGAAGCATTGTCGCAACCGCCTTATTTTTTCTTGACGGCGTCTTTCAGCGTTTTTCCGGCAGAGAACTTTGGCACTTTGGTTGCCTTGATCTTTATGGCTTCACCGGTCTGGGGATTGCGTCCCATCCGCGCGGAGCGCTTCGAGATGGAAAACGTCCCGAATCCGACAAGAGCAACGCGCTCACCTTTTTTCAACTCTTTCGTGACGTTGGCCAACAACGAGTTCAGTGCCCTGTCCGCGGCAGCTTTCGAGATGCCCGAATCGTCTGCAATTTTTTCCACCAAATCAGATTTCTGCATGAATATTTCTCCCAAAGTTTCGCGCTGGAAAAATAACGATTGATTGCTAAAGGATTGTTCGAGACAAGTGAAATCTATCCCACCCTCGCTTGCAGGTCAACCTGTTTTCAATTTTTTTTTTAGAAAAAGATCGAACATGCCTTTATGCAAAAACGAGAGTGTTCAAAGTTGTTCGAATGAATTGAAAAAAACATTGGCGCCAGTCCGTCCGGAAATTTGTGAGACAGATCTCAATGAAAAATTTCACGAGGAGCCCTGCGCAGGTGTTAAACAGAATGAGGTTGGTTTCAATATTTTAGGGGCGTTTGTTGAATGCTTATAGAGGAAAGCCGGCTATCGAAGTGAAAGACCGGAACGTCGGCTTATGCCCCGGCGTTTGCTGTGACGGGCGACCGCAGGCTGATCCTTCAAGGGCTTTGGTTCGTTGTCGAGATTTTTTTGCTGAATGTCGTCCACAAGTCCGGGGAGGGCGACACGGGGAAGTGCCTTTCCAATAAAGCGCTCAATATTTTTAACCAGCATGATCTCGCTTGGTGACATGAGTGTTAGCGCGTAGCCAATTTGTCCGGCTCGTGCGGTTCGGCCCGCTCGGTGAACGTAGTCTTCCGGATACTCGGGAACGTCGAAGTTAATCACGTGTGAGATGTCCGTCACGTCAATGCCCCGGGCGACAATATCTGTTGCGACCAGTACGCGGTGGGTTCCTTTCTTAAATCCGGCGAGCGCTTTTTCCCTCTGGCTCTGGCTTCTGTCGGAGTGGATGCGGGCGACGGAAATACCCTCCCGCTCGAGGACATCGCTCAATTGATCCGCTCCTGCTTTGGTCCGCGAGAAGATGAGGACAATGGTCGCATCGGCTTGCCTGAGAATCTCCAGTATGGCCCTGGGCTTGCTCGCCGAGCTGAGTGGGTAGACGCCGTGATAAATTCCGTCCGCTGGTGTGGAAGGCGGGGAAACCGAAACGTCCACGGGAGACCGGAGCGCTTTTTTGGCGAGCGCCTGGATCGTCGGCGGAATGGTGGCTGAGAAGAGCATGGTCTGACGATTTGTGGGAAGAAGACGGAGTATTTTATTGATTTCCTCAGCGAATCCCATGTCAAGCATTCGATCGGCTTCGTCGAGGATGAGAATTTCGAGATTGGAAAAATCCGCGTTTTTTTGCCGCATGTGATCCAATAACCGGCCGGGCGTCGCGACGACGACGGATGCGCCCTCGTGAAGTGCTTTAATTTGAGGCTCGTAATCGACGCCGCCGTAGACGAGCGCGATTTGCACGGTCAGGTACTTTCCGAGTGTCCGAAATTGGTCAGCTACCTGAATCGCGAGTTCGCGTGTTGGCGTCAAAACCAGAACGCGGGATCCGGTGCCGCCCAGCATTTTCTGAAGGGCTGGGAGAGCAAACGCCGCAGTTTTTCCCGTACCCGTCTGTGCACAGGCGATGAGGTCGTTTCCCTCAAGCGCGAGGGGGATGGATTGTTCCTGAATGGGGGTGGGGGCGTCGAACCCCATATCGAAAATTCCGTGGAGAAGTTCCGGGAGGAGGTCCAGGCTCCGGAACTGCTCAGATACGAGCTTGGGATCGAAATCCTCATCTCCCGTTCCTGTTACCGGGGTCAGAATGGCTGGCTCTCTCGGCGCAGAGGGGCGCTGGGATGTCTTTCGTTTTCCTTTGCTTTTATTTCGGGAAGAATGAGAGCGTGCACGCCTGCCATTTGCCGGGCTTCCCGAGGCATTTTCCATTTTTCCCCCGGTCTTGCTTTTGGCGGACTTCGGCCGACGTTTCCGGCGCGGTTTCTTCGGGTCTTCCTTTGAGGTTCCCTCCGAACGGCTTTTGGAAGGGTTGGCGGATGCCGACTCAGAGACTTCTAGATTTTCCGGACTACTCAAAATGGGATTTCCTTCAAAATACGCACGGACAGGATATTTCCGAGAAGTTGACGAGGCGGGTTGCTCGGCAGGGGGCCGGGTATTCAAGAATGATAGGGTTTGCCACCAGCGGCTTGCACATCTTCACGCGAGCAGTTTATAGGGAAGCGGGCTTACGGTGTCAAGGTGCAGGGAAAAAAGGAGATATCTCTTCGTGGCCGGTCGGGCGGATCGGCAGCTTGGGCGGAAAAACCGCGTTTGGGGGGAGGAAAGTCTTGCATAGTACCGGTGCCGTCCTCTGGCGTCATGATCGGATAAATTCGGATGAAATTATCCGATTCTCCCGCATGGCAGAAAACGCTGGTTTGGACACTTTGTGGATTCCCGAGACCTGGGTCCGGGACGCGAGTGTCCAGCTGGCCGTGGCGGCCCTCTCGACGCAGAAAATTCGTCTGGCCTCAGGAATATTCAATCTCTACGGCCGAAGCCCGGGTCAGCTGGCGCAGACCGCTTCGGAGCTGGATGTTCTCTCCGGAGGCCGGTTTACGCTGGGTATCGGGGTCAGCGGAAGGGCCGTGATTGAAAACTGGCATTCCCAGCCGTTTGATCGCCCTTTGCGCCGAACGCGGGAGACGGTCGCCGTCCTGCGAAGCGCTTTTTCGGGTGCCCGAGTAAATTTTGAGGGGGATGCCATCCGGATGAAAGGGTTTCGCCTTCGCCAAAGGCCCCTTCAGGAGCGGCTTCCGATTTTCCTCGCGGCCAATGGTCCACTGAACACCCGCCTGTCGGGGGAGGTGGCGGATGGGTGGATTCCTTTTTTCGTCCCCTTTTCCCGCTTCAAAGAGGCCTTGGCCCCGCTGGAGGAAGGAGCCTCGAGCGCCGGAAGGCCGGTCTCCGAGGTGGAAGTGGCGCCATTCGTCATGGTCGCGCCAAACGATGATCTGACCCGCGCCCGGGCCTCGGTGAAATCCGTCCTGGCCTTTTATGTGGGAGCGATGGGCGACTATTACCATGCCCAGATTTCCCGATGGGGATACGCCGGGGAGGCTGATCGGATACGCGCCGCCTGGGGGAAGGGTGGGCGCGCGGCTGCCCTTCAGGCGGTTTCCGATGAACTGGTGGACGACCTGGCCCTGTGCGGGCCGGTTTCGAGGTGCCTGGAAGGGTTGTCACGCCTCCGCGAGGTGGGCGTGACGCATCCGATCCTCCGGTTCCCGGATGAAATGGAAGAAGAGGAGATCGGCCGCGCACTGGAGGCGTTGGGAAACCTCTTGTGACAGTTGTGACGGCCGTGGCCCACTTTCGGATCCGAGAGGCCGTGAAGAGGTGCCGTTCCCCTAGATCTGCGTCGAGGCGGTCTGGGTGAAAATGGTGTGTTCCAGTTTCGGTTTGTCGGCGAAGGCCGGGTCGTTGTTGACCATTTCAGCTAAATATTCATCGACGTGTTCGGCGTCGGACCAGGTGGCCTTGTATTTCACCCGGCCGTCGCGATCGATCAGGTACACGAAATTGGGGAGCTCGCCCAGCATGCCGTGAATCTTCTGCTCCATCTCGTCGACGAGGAGAATGGTCTTTTTCATGTTCTTGATTTTGAAAAGATCTTTCGCGTAGCCCAGCTTGTGTTCGTAGCTCTCATGGTTCTGAATTTCCGGAAACCCGCGTTCGCCTGCGTGGGGTTCGCGGACGTAGACGTTCATCACGACAACATCCCGGTCAGCGTATTTCTCAGCGATTTCTTCGTAGAACGGCACCTGCCGCCGGTAGGGCGGTCACGTGATGGCGCCGGTTGACAGGACGATGTATTTCTTGCCGAGGTAGTCGGAAATCCGGTGGATGTTTCCCTCAATGTCTTTTAGCTCGAAATCGGGAAATTTCTCGCCCGGCGGGAAAATCGCGGGGAACTTGTCGTAAAAGCTTTTGACCCGCTTGCTGGTCACCAGCTTTATCGTTTTGATGAGGTTGAGATATTGCCAGGACCACATTCCGCCCATCGGCCCGGTCGGTTTTCTCAGGTAGTTGTTTGCCGGCTGCATAAAAGAACTCCTCGGGAGAATTCGTAGCGTAAATTCCAGATTTCATTTGTTGGTGGATATTTATTTACATCAATCCACTTCATATAACAAATCTGACGAACAGATGATTCCCCAAGGAAGAACCTTTTTCGCCAGGGCGGAAAAGGTAATCTTAAAAGGTAGGTCAACCGTCATATCGAATTGAAATAGATGATAATATTCTTATCTCAATTCGAGGGAGAGTTGTTTTGGCGGACCGAGGTCTTCCGGATCGGCCTTGGCGGGACGGGGAGCGCTCCCGGCAGGGTCCTTTGCGCTTTCTTCCGAGCGGATCCGGGTCTTGGGTGGCGGGAACAAGGAGTCCCTTTTTCTTCCGTCCCGGTGATGATTCCTCTGGCCGCCTGGAGTTTCGGGGCGATTAAGGGGTTCAGCCTTTTCGGTGGCCTCATTTTGCCGGGCCACCCTGGCAGCCTGGTCCAGCGCAGCCAGCAGGCCTTTCGGCGGTTTCTCCCATCGGCCCCGATCCGCTTGGGTTTCAGCGGGGCCGCCTCCCATCAGTTTTCGCTTCAGGTCGTCGATTCGGTTGTAGAACCCGGCGCTGTGGGGGGTGGACGATATTTGGAGATAAGTCCTGTCCAGATGGTGCATGAATTCGTGAATGAGCGTGTCGAAAAATGTTTTTCCCGCCACCACCTTCCCCCGGACGGCGGTCAGGTTGGCGATGACGATGACCTGCTCATCGAGGTAGTAAGCGCCGTATTCCTTGTAGGCGAGTCGCCCGGACTGTTTTTTGTGCGGCTGATGAACGTCCTGGACCCGAAGGCGGGCCGGAGGAATGCGAAGCCGCTCGCACATGAAGTTCAGGAGCCTCTGCCCGTAGGCTTCCCGTAAGCTGGCCCGATCGCTCGCGATGAGTTTTTGGGTGAGCGAGCGCTCCTCTCCCGTCGGTCTGATTCTGATGGTGTGGATGCGGTTGGAGCGGTTGAAATCGGGTGTATTGCGGCGCCGACCCATGGGGATTCCTGCCGGGCGATGGTTGGCCGCATTATACGGGTCTCGATCCCGGATGGCGAGCGGGATTTGCGGTGGCTTTGCCTGTTCGGGCGGGGTGGTTGGGGAGGCGCCCCATTTTGTTGACACCCGCAGGCCCGGGTGCTAGCGTCGCGCCGGTATTCCAACCGAAGAATTCCAACAATTCGCCGGAGGGGGATTCTCTTCCTGGACCGGCCAGAAAATCGGTTTTACTTTTAATAGGGAGGACAGGCCTGATGACGGATTATCCCACTTGGGCGCGTGGCGGGATGATGGTCGACTGGGAACACCGGATCGACATGGACAGGATGAGAAAAGAGCGGGTGGCGAAGACGCAGGCCGCCATGAAGGAGGCCGGAATCGACGCGCTCATCCTCTGGAAGGACGAGAACGTCCGGTATCTCACGAGCGCCCGCGTGATCATGATCCAGTACCGCTCCTCGACGACCTACGGTGTCCTGCTCACGCAGGATAATGAGCCCACCCTGCTGGCCTCTTCGGGCGAGGCCCACCGCATCGAGGAGTGCATGCCCTGGATCAAGGACTATGTCCCGATCGGCATTCTGGAGGAGCCCGGGCTCGTCGAGCACACGGTGGGAGTCGACATCACCTCCCGCATGAAAAAGTGGGGCGTCGCGAACGGGACCATCGGCCTCGACGGCCACACCTTCATGCAGCGCCAGGCCATCGAGAAGCACCTTCCCGAGGCCACCTTCGTGGACGGCGAGATGTTCATGTACATGAGCCGGGTCCAGAAGACGCCGGACGAGGTGGCCTGCCTCCAGCAGGCCTGTGCCATCGCGGATTCGGTTACGATCACGGCGCTCGAAACGGCCAGGCCCGGTGTCCGCGAGTACGATGTCGCCGCCGAGGCCATGAAAACCCTCTTCACCCACGGCGGGGAGTTCGGTCACCTGGCCTCGCCCTTCGTCGCCTCGGGCGAGCACATGGCGCCCCCGACGCGCTTTCCCACCGACAAGATCATCCGCAACGGCGATATCGTCTTCATCGACATCGGTGCCTGCTGGAACGGCTACTTTGGCGACTGTGGCCGGGCGAAGATCGCGGGCGGTCCGCCCCACCCGATGCAGACGAAGGTTTACACGACGGTCTACAAGGCCCTGAAGAAGGGCATCGCCAAGATGCGCCCGGGATATACGAACGACGATTCGGCGGCGGAGTTCCTCGAGGTGGCCCGGTCGGCCGGGCTGGAGGAGAACTTCATCAAGCTCTTCATCGGCCATGGCTGCGGCATTTCGCCGAACGAGCCACCCTACGTCGGCGAGGTCATGCCGGGGGCCGAGAGCGTCGAGTTCAAGCCCGGAATGACGTTCGCCATCGAGCCGCTGATCTTCGTCCCCGGCATCCCGGGCGGCGCGGGCGTTCGGATCGAGGACCACATCCTCGTCACCGATGGCGACCCGGTCTACATGACCCGCGCGCCCTACTGCCAGGAACTGATCGAGCAAGACTAGCTTCGGCGAGTTTCGGAGACGCATTTTCCTATTTATGAGGAGAGTGCCCATGAGCGAGATTGCCCTGGCTGTTGCGGCGTCGTTTTGCTTTGCGCTGACCTACATTTTCTCAAAGCTGGCTGCGGGAGAGGTGAGCCCGATTTTGGGCGGGTTTATCGCTTCGGCGGTGGTTTCACTGCTCTATCTCCCCTGGATGCTATACAGCTTTCCCGTGCAATCGTTCTGGAATCCCGACCTGCTGTGGTACGTCGGGCTCGGATTGTTCATTCCGGGTGTCTCGCGGACGCTTCATTTCGCGGGCGTCCAGCGGATCGGTGCCTCACCCGCCGGACTGGTTCGGGGAATGGGACCGCTCTTCGCAACCACGCTCGCCGTTCTCCTTCTGGGCGAAGTCCTCACGTCCTTCGTAGCCGCAGGGACGGGCTTCATCCTATTGGGCATCAGCGCGCTTCTGGTTCGAAAAGAGGAGATGCGATCGTGGTCCGTGGCTGGGGTGTTCTATGTTTTGGTGTCGACGCTGATCCTGGTCTCGCGCGACCTCATCATCCGCTATGCTTCGCCAAAGACGCCTAGCAAAACACAGGCTGTATTTATCATGGCCACCACCTCGGCTCTGGTGATGGCGGTCGCCTGCGGATG
>CAMYJL010000134.1 GCA_947258645.1 uncultured Nitrospinota bacterium | reverse complement strand
CGCTCGGTTGTCCTTCGGGTCGAGCCGTTCCGGATTTCTGTCTTGGGAACCGTGAGCGTGGTACTCATCCCCCGCAGGGCGTCGTCGAAACCAATCTCCATCGAATAGTTCACGTCCTGACCCTTCGTCGGCCCCTGGGGGCGAGGCGACCCCCAGAAACCGCCGCCGCGGCCTCTGGCGCCGCCTCCGAAAATGCTTCCGAAGATGTCGCCGACGCCGAACTCGCGGAGAATGTCCTCCACATTCTGCGGCGCACCGCGATCGCCCCATGGGCTCCCCCCGGAGAAAGCGGCGTGCCCCATCATGTCGTACTTACGGCGCTTCTCTCCGTCGGAGAGAACGGCGTAGGCCTCGCTCATCTCCTTGAAGCGATCCTCCGCCTTCTTGTCGCCCGGGTTCACGTCCGGGTGATATTTTCGGGCCAGTTTTTTGAACGCACGCTTGATCTCATCGTCCGACGCGTTCTTCTTGACCCCGAGAAGCTCGTAGTAGTCCTTCTTCGCCATTCGCCCTTACTCTCCGATGGGAGCAGTGATCACTAGCTCTTTTCCTTGTCCACTTCCTCGAATTCGGCATCCACAACATCGCCGTTCGTGGAGGCTTCTCCCGGCGCGTCTGCGCCATTGCTGTCTCCGGCGGAAGGCTGATCGGGGCCGCCCTCCTGCTGCGCTTGGGCCTGCTGATACATCACCTCGGCCAGCTTGTGCGAAGCGGTTTCGAGCTTGGACTTGGCCTCGTTGATCTCATCAGCCGTGGCATCCGTATTTTCGAGTACCTTGCGAACCCCGGCGATGGCTTCCTCGATCGCCGTCTTGTCGTCGGCGGGAACCTTGTCCTCGTTCTCTTTGAGCATCTTCTCCGTCGAGTAGGCCATGCTGTCCGCCTGATTGCGGGCCTCGATCAGCTCGCGGTTTTTCTTGTCCTCCTCGGCGTGCTCTTCGGCGTCGCTCACCATCTTGTTGATCTCGTCCTCGCCGAGACCGCTTGAGCTGGTGATGGTGATGGCCTGCTCCTGGCCGGTGCCGAGATCCTTCGCCGAGACGTTGACGATTCCGTTCGCGTCGATGTCGAACGTGACCTCGACCTGCGGCACCCCGCGGGGCGCCGGCGGAATCCCCACCAGATGGAATTTGCCCAGCGTCCGGCTGTCGCGCGCCATCTCGCGCTCGCCCTGGAGAACGTGGACCTCGACCGAAGTCTGGTTGTCCGCGGCGGTGGAGAAAATCTCGCTTTTTCGAACTGGAATGGTCGTGTTCCGCTCGATCAGCTTCGTGGCCACCCCGCCGAGGGTCTCGATGCCGAGCGAGAGCGGGGTCACATCAAGCAGAAGGACGTCCTTCACGTCCCCCGCCAGGATTCCGCCCTGCACGGCGGCGCCGACCGCCACCACCTCGTCCGGGTTCACGCCCTTGTGCGGCTCTTTTCCGAAGAATTTCTTGACCATCTCGTTGACAAGCGGCATGCGCGTCGAGCCGCCCACGAGCACGACCTCGTCGATCTGGCCGGGCTCCACCTTGGCGTCCTCAATGGCACGACGGCAGGGACCCAGGGTCCGCTCCACGGTGTCGTTCGCAAGCTGCTCCAGCTTCGCTCGCGAGAGCTTGATGTTCAGGTGCTTCGGGCCCGAGGCGTCCGCCGTGATGAAGGGCAGGTTGATGTCCGTCTCCATCGAGCTCGAGAGCTCGATCTTGGCCTTCTCCGCCTCCTCGCGGAGCCGCTGGAGCGCCATCGGATCTTTCGAGAGGTCGATGCCCTGATCCTTCTTGAACTCGTCGAGCATCCACTCCATGACGAGCTGGTCGATGTTGTCGCCCCCCAGGTGGGTGTCGCCGTTCGTGGCTTTTACCTCCACCACATTGTCGCCCACCTCAAGGATGGAGATGTCGAATGTTCCTCCGCCGAAGTCGTAAACGGCGATGAGCTGGTCCTTTTTCTTGTCCAGCCCGTAGGCCAGCGCAGCAGCCGTCGGCTCGTTGATGATGCGCTGGACGTTCAGCCCGGCAATCTTGCCCGCGTCCTTCGTCGCCTGGCGCTGGCTGTCGTTGAAATAGGCGGGCACGGTCACAACCGCGTCAGTCACTTTTTCGCCGAGATAGTCCTCGGCCGCCTGCTTGAGCTTCTGAAGCACTTTCGCCGAAATCTCGGGCGGCGAGTGCAGGTCGCCCTCAATCTTTATCCGGGCGTCCCCGCTGTCGGACTTCACCACTTCGTAGGGCACCATCTTCACTTCTTCGGGCACCTCGTCGTAGCGGCGCCCCATGAAGCGCTTCGCCGAAAACACCGTGTTCGTCGGGTTGGTCACCGCCTGGCGCTTGGCGACGAGGCCGACTAGGCGCTCGCCGTCCTTGGTGAAGGCCACCACGCTCGGCGTGGTGCGGTTTCCCTCCTGGTTGGGGATCACGGTCGGCTGCCCGCCTTCCATCACCGCCACAACGGAGTTTGTCGTTCCCAAATCGATTCCGATTACCTTGCCAGCCATTTGATTTTCACTCCCATGATTTGATCTTTCACTTTACAAAGTGGATTTCGATTCAATCCCTGAAGCTTTTCTTTGTTTTTCGTTTCGGCCACTTGCCGGACTTCCTGTCTCTATGAGCCGACCGCTTCCGGCTCCGCCTCCCGCACAGGCGTGAAGGAGAGCCCCTCGGCGCCCTCGGGGTGATCCACCTCAACCTTTTCGCCGGGGTGGAAAACGCCCTCGAGCAGCTTGCTGCTCAGGGGGTTCAGAACATAGGTCTGAATCGCCCGCTTGAGCGGCCTCGCGCCGTAGACCGGGTCGTAGCCCCGCTCGGCGAGGTAGTCCTTGGCCGCCCCGGTGAGCTGGAGCGTAACGCGCTGCTCGCTCAGGCGCTCGACCACCTTGCGAATCTGAATCTCGACGATGTCGCGAATCTGCTCTTTCGTCAGCGAGCGGAAAGCGATGACCTCATCCACCCGGTTCAGGAACTCGGGGCGGAACACCTTTTTGAGCGCCATGAGGAGTTTGCTCGTCTGATCCAACTCGTCCACGCCGCCGCCGAGGAAGCCCACCTGGGTATCCGAAAGCTCGCTCGTGCCCACGTTGCTCGTCATGATGATGACCGTATTCCGGAAATCGACCGTCCGGCCCTGACCGTCCGTCAGGCGGCCGTCGTCGAGCACCTGAAGGAGAATGTTGAACACCTCCGGGTGCGCCTTTTCGACCTCATCGAGAAGAAGAACCGAGTAAGGCTTCCGGCGGACGGCTTCGGTGAGCTGTCCCCCCTCGTCGTATCCCACATACCCCGGAGGCGCGCCCACGAGGCGCGAGACCGAGTGTTTCTCCATGTACTCGCTCATGTCGACGCGGACCATCGCGGACTCATCATCGAAGAGAAACTCCGCCAGCGCGCGGGCGAGCTCGGTTTTCCCCACGCCCGTCGGGCCGAGGAAGATGAACGAGCCGACCGGACGGGCCGGATCCATGATTCCCGCGCGGGCGCGGCGCACGGCCTCGGCCACCGCGGAGACGGCGCGGTCCTGCCCCACCACCCGGTCATGCAGCCGGTCTTCCATGTGAATGAGCTTTTCGCGCTCTGCTTCGAGCAACCGGGAGACCGGAACGCCCGTCCAGCGGCTGACGATGGCGGCCACGTCTTCTTCCTTTACCTCTTCCTTGAGCATCCGGCTCTCGCCCCGCCGCTCCAGATCTGCACTGGCCTCTTCGAGCTGTTTTTCCAGCGTGATGATCTCGCCGTAGCGGATTTCGGCCGCTCGTCCGAGATCGCCCTCGCGCTCGGCGCGCTCGGCTTCGGACTTCATGTCCTCGATGCGGCCCTTGAGGTCACGCACCCGGCCGATGCTCGCCTTTTCCTGATCCCATTGTCCCCGGAGCGCGTCGGTCTTTTCCCGCAAATCGGCGATTTGCCGGTGAATTTTACTCAGGCGCTCGGCACTCTCCGAATCTTCTTCTTTCTCGAGGGCCCGCTCTTCGATCTGGAGCCGCATCAGTTCGCGCTCCAGGCGGTCGATCTCTTCCGGCAGACTGTCAATCTCGAGCCGCATTGCGCTCCCCGCCTCATCAATCAGATCGATCGCCTTGTCGGGAAGGTGGCGATCGCTGATGTAGCGGTGAGACAGCCGGGCAGCCGCCACGATCGCGCTGTCGAGAATGTGAACGCCGTGGTGTACCTCGTAGCGCTCCTTGAGCCCCCGAAGAATCGCGATGGCGTTCTCGACGTCCGGCTCACCGACGAGAACGGGCTGAAAGCGCCGCTCGAGGGCGGCGTCTTTTTCCACGTGCTTGCGGTATTCATCCAGCGTGGTAGCGCCGATGCAGTGGAGCTCGCCACGCGCCAGGGCGGGCTTGAGCAGATTGGAGGCATCCACGGCCCCCTCCGCCGCTCCGGCACCGACCACGGTGTGCAGCTCGTCGATAAAGAGAATGATCTCGCCGGCGGACTCGCTCACTTCTTTCAGAACCGCCTTGAGCCGGTCCTCGAACTCGCCCCGGAACTTCGAGCCCGCGACGAGCGCGCCGATATCGAGGGAGAGGAGGCGCTTGTTCTTGAGACCTTCGGGAACGTCGCCGTTCACGATTCTCTGGGCGAGGCCCTCGGCGATGGCTGTCTTTCCGACACCCGGCTCACCGATGAGGACGGGGTTGTTCTTGGTCCGCCGGGAGAGAACCTGCATCACGCGGCGGATCTCCTGATCACGCCCGATGACGGGGTCGAGCTTGCCCGCGCTGGCGTTGGCCGTCAGGTCGATGGAAAATCGCTCAAGGGATTGATAACGGCTCTCGGCGTCCGGATCGGTGACGCGCTGGGAGCCCCGAATCTCCTTCAGGGCCCCGAGAACCCGATCGCGCGTCAGACCAACCGCGTCCATGATAGAAGCGACCTCTCCCGAGCGGCGGTCGAAACCGGCAAGAACACAATGCTCGCCACTCACATATTCATCCGAGAGGCTCTTGGCTTCTTCCTGGGCAGCCTCTAGGTAGCGGCGCAGATCCGGAGTCGGATAGGACTCCACCCCGCCGCCGGTAATTTGGGGGAGCTTCCGGAGAGAGGTCTCGAGCCGCTCGCGAAGCTCGTCCATATCAATGCCTGCCTTGCCTAGGAGCGGAAACACAACACCATCGGTCTGCTCCAGAAGCGCGACAAACAGGTGAGCGGGCATCAAGCCCTGATGGCCCCTCCCTTCGGCCATTTCCTGGGCGGAGCGGAGGGCTTCTTGTGTTTTATTCGTGAATTTGTCGAATCTCATGGCACCTTTTCCTGTACAGACATATTTTTCAAATATTTACAAACAGAATACAATCAAGACCAGGCATGGGCATCGCCTTTGGCCCCATGATCCGAGCGGAAGTATAATATCTGAGTGCTAAACTGTCAACTTTTTTATGCCATCAAACATAAATATTTACAAACGAAATTAAATCAATGTTTTAAATGTATCCATCCGGGCCGGCCGGCCAACTATGCGGCCATCCCCAGACGGAGCAAATATTTCGTTCTGAAATTTCCTCCCATGGCGTTGACATTTTATCCGTGGCATTCTATTAACATGACGTGTTGAGTCAGATATGATGTTTTCAGCGGATTTCCAGAGAGTCCCCGGAACACAGTCGCGCCAGAGGAGGAATCCCGACATGCAAATCAGCCGAGCCGGCGACTATGCACTCAGGGCGGTTATTTATTTGTCCAGGCAAGACTCGAACCGGCTGTGCACCATCGGCGAGATTGCACACGCACAACAAATCCCCCAGGCGTTCCTGGCGAAGCTGATGCCCATGCTCATCAAGGGAACCGTGGTAAAATCCGTTCAGGGACCCAAGGGCGGGTATCGTCTGGCTCGCGGGGCGAGAGAGATCAACTTTCTCGAAGTCATTCAGGCCATTGAAGGCCCCATCCGATTGGTTCAATGTCAGGAGGACGGGAGTTGCTGCGAAATCGAGGAATTTTGCTCGATGAATGAAGTATTTGCGATGGCCCAAAAACAACTGGTAGATTTTTTCCGCGATGCCACCTTCGCGGACCTCCCCGCTCTTGACAAAGAAAGCTTTCAAAGCAGCCGGCTGACGCAAAATATGTCCCGACGGGAACACAAAACGAGCAGCGCGTAGCTCAGCGCAACAAGGTATTTTCGGACGAACCTTTTCGAATCGAACCACATCAGCACAAGCACATAATAATAAGGAGAAACATCGGATGTCGATCAACCTGTTTGATTCAACAAAACCGACGGCACGCAAGGGGATTACCATCACCCCGGCAGCCGAGGCCAAGGTGAGGGAACTCCTTGAGGCCGAAAACAAACCGGGCTTCGGGCTGCGCGTCGCCGTGACGGCGGGCGGATGTTCCGGATACAGCTACGGGCTCTACTTCGATGAGTCAACCGACCCGAACGATATCACGATCGAGGCGGACGGCTTCAACATCTATGTCGACCCGAACAGCGCCAAAATGCTGAACGGCGCTGTCGTCGATTTCGTGGACACCTTGCAGGGCTCGGGTTTTAAGATTGAGAACCCGAACGCCACCGGCACCTGCGGCTGCGGCAGCTCGTTCACCGCCTGATCCACCGGACCACACATCAAAAGCCCCGGTGGCCTGGCCCCGGGGCTTTTTGTTTTTCGCTCAGACAACATTTTATATCGGAATTCTCATCGCGCATGACTGTCGATAAATGGAAGTCTCCAGGCACCGTCGTCCTTATCTCCTGCTATGAGCTGGGCCACCAGCCCATTGCGCTTGCTTCTCCGATGGGATTTCTTCGCCGGGCCGGGTACGAGCCCACCGCTCTCGATATCGCCGTCGAGCCCTTTTCTCCGGAGGCCACATCGCCCGCCCGCTTCGTCGGAATCAGTGTGCCGATGCACACCGCCATGAGAATCGGCATCAAAACGGCCCGGAAGATTCGCGAGACGAACCCCGGCTGTCATATCTGCTTCTACGGCCTTTATGCCCACCTCAACAGCGTCTATCTGCTTGAGAACGGAGCCGATTCGGTCATCGGCGGCGAGTACGAAGGCGCTCTCGTGGAACTCATCGAGGCCCTTTCCGCCTCCCGCGAGCCGTCCGAAATCCAGGGCGTGGGAACCGGGAGCCGACCCTCGGAACCGTATCTCGAAAAGCTTCCCCTCGCCCCGCCCGCCCGGGAGAGCCTGCCCGATCTCCGCTTCTACGCACACCTTTCGAAATCTGGGGAAATGCTTCCGGTCGGCACCGTCGAGGCGAGCCGGGGCTGCAAACATCTGTGCCTCCACTGCCCCATACCGCCCGTCTACGGCGGGCGGTTTTTCGTCGTCCCGGAGAAGATCGTGCTTGAGGACATCCGGAGGCTCACCGCCTCCGGGGCCCGCCACATCACGTTCGCCGACCCCGATTTTCTGAACGGTCCCTCCCACGCCATGCGTCTCGCCCGCTCCTTGCACCGGGAGTTCCCGCAGCTCACCTTCGACTTCACCGCGAAGGTCGAGCATCTGGTCAAGCACGAAAAACTGTTGCCCGAACTGCGTGCGGCCGGCTGTCTCTTCATCGTCTCCGCCGTCGAATCTCTCAGTGAGACCGTTTTGAAAAACCTCGACAAGGGACACACATCTACCGACGTGAGCCGGGCCGTCCGCGCCGCGCAGGAGGCGGGCATTTCTCTCCGCCCCTCGCTCGTCTCCTTCACCCCGTGGACAACGGCGGAGGATTATTTCGAGGTGCTGGATTTTGTCGAGGAGAACAATCTGATCGACGAGGTGGACCCGGTGCAGTACGCCATCCGCCTCCTCGTCCCGCCCGGCTCCGACCTGATTGGCCGGCCCGAGATGGAAAACCACCTGGGCGAGTTGGACGAGGAGAACTTCATCTACCGGTGGAACCACCCCGACCCGGCGATGGACCGGCTGCATGAGGCGGTGCTCTCCCTCGCGGAAGAGGCCGCCGAAAAAGAAGAAGACCCCGCGCTTACCTTTCAGCGAATTCGCGAAACCGCCGCCGGGGTCCTCGGCCAGCCCGGGCGGACCGGAGCGCCGGTCGCCCTCGCCCCCGATCGGATCAAGCCCCCTCGGCTCACCGAATCGTGGTTCTGCTGAGCGGAGCCCACCGAGGGCCAGTTGGCCTTCTAACGAATTCGGAAAGAGAGTTACTTCAGAACCCGGCCGTAGGTTTCCTCATCGAAGCCGACGATGAGCGTTTTTCCCTTCCGAATGACAGGCGCGCGAAGGTTTCCCGTCGGGCCCAGCATCAAGGCCAGAATTTCGGCGCTGTCGGGGCTTCCCTTCCGGAGATTGAGGCGGAGAACCTTCCGCCCCTTCGTGGCGTAGATCTCGCCCGCCTCTTTCGCCAGGGCGAGCGCGTCGATTTTCTGAAGCTTTTGTTTGGCATGGGCCTGGACGTCGATTTCCACCCCGTTTTTCGCAAGAAACTCCTGCGTTTTGGCGCAGGTATTTCATCCCGGCCGGTGGTAATACCAGTCGATTCTTTTGGCGTTGGCCACGGAAATCTCCCGATTCGAGGAAACTGACAATATGTCATTTAGATGGCAGGAATCGCCAACCGGGTCAACATCCGCCCCTCCAAAATTGAAAATATGCGGTATAATTCTGAG
>CAMYJL010000133.1 GCA_947258645.1 uncultured Nitrospinota bacterium | reverse complement strand
TGATGGTTTTCCAAGCCTTGCTTTCACTCATTCCGTCATTGGTGTTATTGCCTGTGGATGAATTCACAAAGCGTGCATGAGATCCTGAACTACATGCTGTCAGGAAACAAAATAGTATGATTAAAAGACTATTTAGCTTCATTCCACATACGCCTTTAAAAACGAATTGAACCACGATTTACGGCCTAGACTGAATGCCACAGAACACAATAACAATAAGTTCAGGAAAATCCTTTTGAATGACCCCACTATTTGCCCGACATTTCCCATATGGTTCCCCGAGTGGGCTTATGATAGTCAAAACGGGCATCCCAATCGAGGCTGCGATTCTGAGCATGCATTTCGGAGCCGAGACAGTATCTCCTCATGCAGGTTTTGGGCGGGATTCGGTGTGTTTTTACTTTTTCTGCGTTTTCTGGATATACCTCTCCCCATGAGTGGTTTCTCCTTGCCTGACATTCCCTCGGTCACGTCGGGTGCGCCAATGGCCGTGGTGGGAAAATCATAACCTCATCCGGGAGATGCGGGTTTATATGTTTGATAAAAAAACCGGGGGGAGGCTCCCCTCCCCCCGGCGCGTTTCTTTAATGCTCAACTCGTAGAGTGAAGCCCGTACTGAGACTGCTTCTTATTACGGCGCCCAGGCGAGCGGGGCCATGGCCTCGATGTCGCTCACGACGTCGATGATGACGGGCGCGTTGGCCTCGAATGCCTGCTGGAGTGCGCCCTTGAGATCGCCCGGCTTTTCGACGCGGATTCCGACCGCCCCCATGTCCTCGGCGATCTTTGCGAAGTTCACTTCGTTGAGCACCCACATCTCGCGCGCCTTCTCGGTCTGCTGCCCGCCGTAGGCCACATCGAAGCCGCGCTTTGACTGGTTCCCGGACCTGTTGTTGTTCACGAGGGTGACAGCGTTGATCTTCCATCGCACGGCCGTTTCGATCTCGCCGATGTGATACCAGAACCCCGAGTCGCCCGTGAAGGTGAGGACGGGCCGGTCGGGCAGCGCGCACTTGGCGCCCAGACCCGCCGAGAAGGCCCAGCCCAGGTGGCCGAAGCTCCGGGCGTAGCTCTGGCCCGGGTCGGTCAGGTCGAACATGCCGCCCATCCACATGCCCGAGTGGCCCGTATCCGCCAGGACCATCGCGTCTGAGGGAAGAAAATCGGACATTTCCTTGCAGATGCGCTCGACGCGCAGGGGGGCGGCGTCCGAGTTCAGGAGCGATTCGAACTCCCCTCGCCACTCAGCGACGAGCGCCTGCACGCGCTCGACCCAGGGCTTTCTTGAGGCGGCCGAGGCGGTATCCGCCACGTCGATCATTTTCTGGAGAGATACCTTCGCGTCGCCCAGAACCATCGCCTTGAGCGGATAGTTTCGACCGAGCTGCTCGGGGTTGATGTCGAGCTGAATCGCGGGCGTGCCGATGGGCGGCACCTGCCAGAAGTGGGTGGTCATCCCGCCGGTCTCGGAACCGGCATAGAAGACGAGGTCGGCCTCGCTGACGGCCCGATTCGCGCTGATGCGGGAATACGTCCCCACCACGCCCACCGAGAGCGGGTGATTGGCGGGAATGGTGTCCTTCCCGGTCAAAGAGGTCGCCACCGGGATCTGAAGCTTCTCGGCGAGCGCAATCAATTCGCGCCCGGCACCCGACGCGCGGACGCCCCCGCCCGCCACGATGATGGGCTTTTTCGCCTCCGAGAGGATATTCACGGCCGCCTTCACGCGCTCCATCTCCGGCTCGGGGCGGAAGGGCGGAACGTGGTCGAAGTCTTTTTCTACATAGACCTCCATATCCGCTTCCCCCCGGTCGATCTGCCCCTCGTTGCCCTGGAACTGAAGATGCACCGGTCCCGGCGTTCCCGAGGTGGCGGTGCGGAAGGCCTGGCGCACCATGTCGGGAATCCGGGCGGGATCATCTATCGTGGCGTTGAACTTCGTGACGGATTCGAAGGAGGGCACGTCGTCAATCTCCTGATAGACCTTGCGGAACTTCGTCTGGGGCAGCCGCCCGCCCGTCATGGCAATCACGGGGGACTTCGCCAGCCAGGCGTCCCGCAGGCCCGCCGCCAGATTCATGGCCCCGATGACCTGAGCCATGCACACCGCGGGCTTGCGCGAAGCGCGGGAGTAGCCGTCCGCCATATAGGCGGCCGATTTTTCCCCGTGGGTCTGGATTCGGTCGATTTGGGTCCGCTCTTCCAATTCCGCCATCGTGCGCCGGAGCACGGCGGGAACATGGAAGATGTGGGTGATTCCGTAACCCTTGAGCATTTCGGCGAGTACCTGCGCGCCCGTCATTTTCGGCATTTCTTTCTTCTCCTCGAAATATGAAGACAAATGGACATACCCGAAACCAGCCCGCTCCTCCGATACCGTCTCGCGGCGAACACGCTCATTCACCGCAAACTGTCACGGCGACAATGGCGGGAAACGCCTGTCTCGATATGGGGCTCGGGATGATGTTACCGGGGATGGGAGCGCGGGCGCAACGCGGGACGGCCAAATACCGACAAAACCGGCACTCATATATCGCACAGGTTCGGATGGAGAAGTTCCAACTAACGGAACACGCCGGACCGCAGCGTTCGCTTTCTTTTTCTTGTGTCAGGCCGAAACGATCAACGCCTGGGCTTCCACTCCGCAGCAAGGAGCTGGGCTTTTTCGATCTGCTTGATGGTCATGCGCTGGGCCACGATATCGCGGACCTCCTGCGCCTCGGCAATGCCGTTCGCCATGCTGATCGTGCTCCACATATGCGCCCGGACATCGTCCCGCTCCACGCCCACTCCCTTTCCGTAGATGATGGCGAGGCTGAGCTGGGCCTGGGCGAGGCCTTGCTCGGCGGCCTTGCGGTACAGTTCCCCCGCCCGGGCGCGGTCCTGTTTAACGCCGATCCCCAGGGCGTATCCTTCCGCCAGATTGTTTTGCGCCCGACGGTTTCCCTGTTCGGCGGCCTTGCGGTACCACCTCATCGCCTGAACGGGATCTTCGGACACGCCCTTTCCCTCAGCGTACACGACGCCGAGGTTGTACTGGGCGAGGTCATAGCCCTGTTCGGCGGCCTTGCGGTACCATTTTACGGCTTCCGAGTTATCCGGCTGGACGCCCTGGCCCCGCTCGAACATGACGCCGAGGTTGTTCTGGGCAGCGGCGTAGCCCTGCTCAGCGGCCTTGCGGTACCACTTCATCGCCTCGCCAGGATCCTTGCGGGCGCCGATGCCGCTTTCGTACATGGCGCCGAGGTTGTTCTCGGCGGCCGCGTAGCCCTGCTCGGCCAGCAAGAGAAACTTCCAGAAGGCCGCGGAGTAATTGCCCCGGCGGTAGTCACCCATCGCGGCCTGAAAGTTCGCCTGAAAACCGGCCCCCATGGTGGCGGGCGAGAGTTTCGGTTTCCACTGGGATGCCAGGCGCTGGGCTTCGGCGATGAGGGAGGGCGTCATCTTCCCGGCGACGCCGTCGCGAAGCTTGCGGGAATCAATGTCTCCCCGCGCGGCGGCCAGGTTGAACCACTTGTGCGCAAGGACGTAGTTTTCGGGAACGCCTCTTCCCTGCAGGTACATTTTTCCGAGATTGACCTGGGCCTGAACGTGACCCTGCGAGGCGGCCCTGCGGAACCATTTTACGGCTTCGGCGTTGTTCTGGGGAACAATCTTGCCCTTGCGGTACATCAGGGCGAGATCGTACTGGGCCTTGGCAAATCCTTTTTCCGCGAGAGTCCGGAAGACCCGGTAGGCCGTCCGGAAATCCCCCCGGTCGAGCGCGTCCTGGCCCGTCTGAAACTCCGCCTGGTAGTTCGTCGCGGTTTCGGCCCGAAGCGGCAGAGCGGCCCAAGGGATGAAACCCAACGCCACCGCAAATATTGCGCTCCGCCATTTTGACCGCATGACCATTCTCCTTCTTTCATCGCCTCGGCTGGCAGCAACCAACACGGCGAGAAGGCGGCTCCCGATTCCTGAAACCAAGACGGATTAAATCTTTCTTTCAACGAGCATCTCCCGCCATATTACCCTACTCGCCGCCTTCGTTTCTGCATGCGTGAACCATTTCCATGAAAAAATTTCGTCACCCCAACAGGCCGCCCCGGCCGGAAAGCCGTCGGGCCAGGCTGGATAAATGATTGAATTCAAATGAATATTCCATCCCGCCCGTTCCCCCCGCCGGGAAAACACCATTCTTATTCTGGCGATTGCGCCCGTCGACCGAACGGGGCCCATCTCCATCGTGTCCGATCCCCCTCGAATCCGGTAACTCAGATCACAGATTCACCCGATCGCGCCGGGACAGCGTAACGCAAATCACAGCCATTCCACCGCTCCTACGCCAAAATTGAAATTGTTCGATCGCTTCATGAGCAAATGTAAAAACGTTGAAGTCGAAGCGACACATTCACCAAGGAGAGGAAACCATGGTCACCATTCGAAATCAATGCTACGTCGTGGGTACGGCGGAGGAAATACCACTTCACCTGAAAGATCGCTCGCCCTTCGTGTTTGAAAACACGGAGATGTCCCTTCGTTTTCCGCGCGGAGAGGTATTCGGCACGGACGGGCAGGTCAAGATGGTCGGGGCGATTGAGTTCCAGACCAAAATCTCGCCGGGCACACTGAGCAACATTTGCGACCCGGATGAACTCTTCACTCACGAGATGGCGAACACCCACCGTTTCCGCTGCGTGTACGACCCCGCGTTTCAGCGGGGCATCAAGGACACGCCGAAGGGCCCGAAGGAGTACCTTCAGGAAAAACAAATCGAATCCATGATGCGCGACATCGAGGAGAACCGCTTCGAATGCCCGCAACTCATGTGGAACCTGCGCGCGGACGAGACCGTGTGGGCCTACATCAACAACACGCGCGAACTCCGCATCTACCAGGGCGTCTCCACCCGCCCGGACACGAACCACCGCCACCACGCCATCGTCCGTTTCCACCGGCGCTACCAGCGGTGGGTGGCCCAGACGGGCTCGGAGAAAATGGGCGCCTACAACCCCGTGCGGCAATACGGCCTGGTCATCTACACCGACGACTACCAGGGCGAGGCACACCGCTCCTACGTCTATAACGCGCTCGGCTGGAAGGTCTCGAACAGCACGGCCAGCTATCTCGAATCCAAAACCCAGTCGCCGAACCTCCACGTCAAGCTCGCCCGCGAGCTCATGGAGCGATCCGTCATCCTCGGGCACGAGAACGTCGAGATCCTCAAAAACAACCTCTCCCGGCATTCGGCCAAGATGATCTCCTTCAACATGCTGGGCCACGCCCTTCGGGACGCCTTCCCCGACCTCACCGACGAGCTCTACCCGGACGTGCTCAACCAGCTCGTCCGCTTCGTCGAGACGCTGAACAAAATCCGCCCGAACGAGATCGCCCTGCTCGACACCTCGCGCCGCAAGCGCGCCCGCGAGACGAGCGTCGCCGACAGCCCCCCGCTCTGGAGCGCCTACTTCAGGATCGCCGAGCGCATCATCGACGGAAAATTCCCCGGCTGGGAGGAAAAGCTCCGCCTCCTGAACACCGAGCACACGAGCGACGGCTTCACCGGCGACCTCTTCAGCCCGCTGAACCCCGACTGGGTGGAACACAAGGTCGTCGTCATGGGCGCCAAGGGCCCGCAGGTCCGGAGCAATCCCCAGGCCCGCCGGGGCGCCTGGGAACTTCTCGGAAAAATTCTGGGCATCGCCCCCTCCCCCGCACCAGCGGGAGAGAAACCGGCGAAGCACGCTCTCCGCACCGAAGAGAAAACCCTCCAGCAGCGGCTCATGAAAGACCTGTCGCGCATCCCCGCCGCTCCGTCCGGCCCGCCCGTCAGCCCGGCGGCGGAAAAACGCCCGCCCTCTGCCGGGGATTACGGCACGGCTTCTCCCGGCCACGCCGTCTCTTCACGGGCGCCTGGGCAGGAAAAAACCCAGACAGGAATCCGCACCGGAGCCACGCGCCCAAATCAGGCGGAGGCACCTCGGGTGCAAAACCACAAGCTTTTCGAGGAGAAAAAAAAGAGCCTGGAGAAGCTGAACACCGCCGCGCCCGGCGCGAAAAAATAGATCCGGCGGGCAAAAACCGCCGACGACTACCCGCTCCTTGAAGGGTATTGGCCGTCACTCCTCCTCCGCGCGGCCATGCCAGGGGCTGCGGAACCCGGTTCCGCAGCCTCTTTTTTTTTCAAAACCATCAGAACGGGCGGCACAAAACATCGAGGAGCGCCTCTGCCCTGGCCCGGTCGCCTTCCACGCGAAGGCGTCCCGCCGCCTCCTTCGCCCGAAGGTCCGCCCGGCCCGTCGTCAGCAAAATGATATCGCTCGCCGAGGTGAAAAAGCGCGCGTCAAACGCCCCGTCTCCGGGATCGCCCGGCGCCGCCCGCTCAGCCCGAATCTCCAGCGCCCAGACGCGCCCCGGATTTTCTGTCTCGAAGCGGAACCGCCCCGCCAGCCCCGGGGCCGGCCTCAGGTTGTAGAAAAACGGAAGGCGCTCGTTCAGGATATCCACGCCCATCCCCAGCGCATCGGGGTGGAGGTCCGCCTCCGGGCGGTTCCGGATGTCCCAGTCGTGAAGGATCAGCTCGTAGAGCCGCTGACCGGGAAAAGAGCGGATCGGACAGGGGCGCATCCAGTGCCACGCTTCCCGATCCAGATCGCCGGGCCGGAGATTCTCGAACACCTCCTGAAGATCGCTCACCGCCGCCTCGAACCGATCCACGCGCTCCGAGCCTGCCAGCGCGGCCAGCTCGTCCCCCGTCTTTTTCCGGTAGGCCCAGAACGCCTCCAGGTTTTCCGCCCCAAAGGGCATTGAAAGCGCTCCCCCGGCCCCCGCCCGGATAACGTGCGCGTAAAACCGCGCGCCCAGCGTCATGTGCGCCCCGACGTCCGCCGCCGTCCATCCCGCGCAACAAGTCGGCCGCCGCCACGCCGCCTCGTCCATCCCGCCCAGGATTTTGATAAACCGCCGGTTCTCCCGCGCCACCCAGGGCGTCGCAGGGACCTCCGCCTCCGGCATCTTTCCCCCTCCTCTTCCATGACCGAACGATCTTTTCCGCAGAACCCCCATCCTACCATTCCCCTTGCCCCCGCACCTCTCCGCATTTCCTGTAGCGCCGCTCTCAACTACTCGAGAGATAATGGCGCGGGGTTGCCGGACGTGTGGCGCGGCTGGAGAGGCGTTGCGGGCAGGAGATCGGGAACGGAAATGACGAAGCGGGCGGGACGGAGCCGGTTCCGGGAATTTACGGGATATTCCGGGGGGAAAAACCAGCGGAATGTAGGATGATTTTTTCGTCCTGATGCGCGATACTGCGCTTATCAATTTACACGATATTCTAACCGGAAATTCACACGATATCCCGATCGGGCCGGAAACGGCCCCCAGCCGAGAGGAAAGCGATGCCTGTTTCCAAGATGCCTGTGTACAAAAGGGGCTCCGAGGGCGCCGAGGTGTCCCGCCTTCAGGAACGGTTGAAGGAGATTGGATTCTACAAGTGGAGGGTGGACGGGGACTTCGGGCTGGGGACGGAGGCGGCGGTCCGCGCGTTTCAGGAGGACAATGGCCTCGAGGTGGACGGGATCGTCGGGCCCCTCACTTGGGAGGCGGTTTTTCGCGAGTCGGAGGCCGGGGGGCCGGGGGAGAGTGTCGGGGCGCCTTCCGATTCGCTGGAGATACCAGCCGCTCTTTTTGAATTTCACCCGGCCTTCGAGGATGGCGTCAGTTGGCGGCTGACGCGCGGCGGCGTCGAGGTGGAAGGCTCCGGCGTCGAGCGGACGCGAGGAGAGCCGGAGACCGTCCGCCGGGTCTGGCGCGATTTCGGCGATTCGATTAAGCGATGGGCCGGTCATTACCGGGTGCCGGCCGAACTGATCGTCGCCACCATCTGTACGGAGACGCATGGCAATGCGGACAGGGTCCGGGAGGAGTCTGGCTACATCTCCGACGCGGCGACCCCCCATCGGGTTTCGCCCGGACTGATGCAGACGCTAATCTCGACGGCCAGGGAGACGCTGCGTCTCGAAATGGTGCCAGAAGATATCACCCGGGCTTGGCTCCTCGACGCCGGTAATTCGATCCGCGCGGGGGCGGCCTACATCGCCCGCCAGAAGTCCGCGACCGATTTCGACCCGCCAAAGGTGGCCTGCGCCTATAACGCGGGAGGGGTCTATTGGGAGGGCAGTCCTGAAAACAGATGGCGGATGCGCCAATATCCCATCGGGACATCGGAGCACGCGGATCGCTTCGTACAATGGATCAACGACTTCTTCTCAGTCACGGCCTCGGGCGAGATCAGCCTCTCGTCCGGGTTTTTTACGTGAGCCACACGCGGCGGATTTTGATGCTGCAGCGCTGAGACATGAGATCCGGCTCCCCTTATTCCATTCCATTCGGAATGGACTTCCGCTGGCAGCGGAGAACAGCGAGGCAAACAGATGGGGCGTGATCGTCATCATGGCGGGCATGGCCCACCTGAACGACCCGGGGCGCTATGGGACGTTTCAGCCAACCGGATGGGGAACCGGGGGGAAGGCGCTGTCCACGGGCCGGAGGCGCTTGGCCCCATGACGGCTGCCATGGTCCCTACT
>CAMYJL010000132.1 GCA_947258645.1 uncultured Nitrospinota bacterium | reverse complement strand
CTGGAAGCGGGGCTCGACGAAAAAGTCATTGAGGATATCGCCGCCCGAAGGCGCCCCTCGCAACTCAAGCCCGATGAAAGCGTCATTTATCATTTCTGCACCGAACTTCAGGATACCAAAAGGGTCAGCGAATCGACCTATCGGGATGCCCTGGAACTCCTGGGAGAGCAGGGTGTGGTCGAGCTCACGGTGCTGAATGGCTATTTCACGGCTGTGGCTATGACGCTCAATGTTTTTGAGGTCGAAGTGCCGGACAAGTCGAAACCTTTGTTGGATTAAAGGAAAAGAAAGTCACTGGGGTTCCTCCCCGTTTCGCCGGGGAAGAGAATTCTGGTAAAGTAAGCGCATACGGGAAATTCGAAGAATCAGTAATTTTGTTCCAATATCTGGGTGGGTTCTTTATGTCTGGGAATTCCTTGCCGCTCTCCCGCTTCAGACTTCTCGACCTGACGCAGGCGCGTTCGGGCCCGACAGCTGTCCGCCAGCTCGCTGACTGGGGGGCGGATGTGATCAAGATCGAATTTCCCCCGTCTTTGGGCATGGATGTTTTGGGGGGGGATCGCCACGGGTATGATTTTCAGAATCTCCATCGCAACAAGCGAAGCCTGACGCTCAACCTCAAGTCCGAGATGGGAAAAGAGATCTTCTTCGCTCTGACGAAGGAGGCGGACGTCATCGTCGAGAATTTCCGCCCCGGTGTGAAGCACCGGCTCGGCATCGATTACGAGGCCGTTCGGGAGGTGAACCCCCGAATCGTCTACGGGAGCATATCGGGGTTCGGCCAGGAGGGCCCGTACGCTGATCGTCCCGGCCTGGACCAGATCGCCCAGGGGCTCGGCGGCCTCATGTCAGTGACCGGAGAGCCCGGCCGGGGTTCCATGCGCGTGGGCATACCCATCTCGGATCTCTCCGCCGGCATGATGCTCGCCCAGGGGATTCTGATCGCCCTGCTGGAGCGCGAAACATCGGGCGAGGGGCAGTGGGTCCACACCTCTTTGCTCGAGGCGCAGATCCAGATGATGGACCTGCAAGCGGCGCGCTACCTCAAGGACGGCGAAGTTCCCGCTCAGGCCGGAAACAATCATCCCGTCTTCATTCCCACCGGGGTTTTCGAGACGGCCGACGGCGCCATCAACATCCAGGCGGGGGGGCAGCGTCTCTGGGGGCGCCTCACCGAGGCGATCGGAGCGCCGGAGTTGGCGGATAATCCGGATTACGCCGAGAGGGGCATTCGCCTGAAAAACCGGGACGCACTGAACGCGGAGATCAATCGCATTACTCGCGAAAAGACGAGCGATGAATGGATCGAGATATTGAACGAAGCGGGCATTCCGTGCGGGCCGATTTATACCGTGGACCGGACCTTTTCGGATCCACAGGTCCGGACCTTGGGGATGGACCCCGCCGTGGTTCACCCGGTGATCGGCGAGGAGAAAATCGTGGGACAGGCGGTGAAGCTGACGCGGACCCCTCAGCGGATGAGGAACGCCGCCCCCGAGCTGGGGGCGCATACGGAAGAGATTCTCCAGTCGCTGGGATACGGAGATGGGGAGATTCGGCAATTGCATGACGACGGTGTCGTCTGACGGAGATTCGTCGGTCGGCCAAGCCAAGTGGGGTGGGACATGCAGCTCAAGACGGAGAAGATGATTGCAGAGATCAAAGACGGAATCGGGTGGATGATCTTCAACAACCCCGAGCGCCGTAACGCCCTTTCCCTGGACATGTGGGAAGGCATATCCACCATTCTGGAATCTTTTCAACGGGACGAATCGGTTCGGGTGGTGGTCATGAAGGGGGCCGGGGACAAGGCGTTCGTCTCGGGCGCCGACATCTCGCAGTTCGACGACAAACGCAGCAACGAAGAACAGGTCGCACAGTATTCTGCCACATTGTCCCGGGCTCGGGAGCATCTGGCCGGTATCGACAAACCGCTCATCGCCATGATCCGGGGGTATTGTCTGGGTGGCGGCCTGACGGTGGCCCTGAACGCGGACATCCGCATTGCCTCGGACGATGCCCGGCTTGGCATTCCCGCTGCCCGCCTGGGGATCGCCTACGGTTATGAAAGCATGAAGCAGCTCGTGGATCTGGTCGGTCCGTCATTTGCCAAGGAAATCGCTTTTTCCGCAAGACGACTGTCCGCCGAGGAGGCCTTGAGAATCGGCCTCGTCAACCGTGTCGTGCCGGTCGATGCGCTTGAGAAAACCGTCCTGGAACTGGCGGACTCCGTCGTTTCGAACGCGCCGCTGTCGGTGAAGGCTTCGAAGATGACGATAGGCGAAGTTCTCAAGGACGCTTCAGAGCGGGATCTGGATGCGGTGAAGGCGTTCGTGAAGATCTGTTTCGAGAGCCAGGATTATATCGAGGGTCGAAAAGCCTTTATGGAAAAAAGGAAAGCGAATTTCATCGGCCGTTGAAGGGGTATCGTTGGAAGAGCCCATCATCCATTTCGGATTCTTCGTGCATTCAAACTTCTCTTTTTTTCCGGTTTTTTTGTCGTTAAGCTATGGGTCCATTCCCTTCCCAGGTGGTTAATGATCCGATGTCCACCATATCCATGGAAATATGACCGTCATTCGAAGGAGAGGAAGCCATGCCATTCTACAATGCTTCGCAGCTGGAAAAGGTCAAGCTGAGCACGGGAAATCCCGGAGAGTATCAGCCTTTGGCGGGTGAGATGATGAAGGCCGGGGTGGTCACCTACCGAAAAGGTACGGGGTCCAAGCCCCACTGGCACGAGAACGAGGAGCAATACATCTACATTTTGGAAGGGAGACGGCTTTTTCGGGTCGGAGACGAGGAGAAGGTCGTGGGGCCCGGAGATATTGTCCATATTCCCCGCGGCAGCCTTCATGGCGGGAGAACCCTGGACGAAAAAGCGGTGATGTTTGTCGTGAAGTCGCCTGCCGAAGACAAGGACCTCGGGGCGGACCATCACTATCCGGAAGATTTGCAGGAAATCATCGCTCATCTGGACGCGAAAGCGAAGGAACTGGCCTGATCTGGGATGCGTGATCGCGCATCAATAGGGGGGAGACCATGGGTTTTTATGATTTGAGGGATGTGGACGCCAAACAAATGGAAGGATATACCCGCCGGGTGGTGGTCGGAAAAAACCTCATGCTGGTTTATGTCGAGCGCGAGGCTGGCTCGACCACCGAGCACAGCCATCCGAACGAACAGATGATCTATCTCCTGGAGGGAAAGGCGAAATTCCGGTTGGGGGATGAGGAGCGGGAGATAGAAGCGGGGCAGGCGATTCACGTCGAGCCGGATCTGATGCACCAGGTCGATGCCCTCACCCCTATCCGGTATCTGGGGATTTACAGCCCGCCGCGGGAGGAAATCATCCCCGGGAGGGAATCGAGTTAAGTTTTTAACCCATGCGGCGGTTGAACTTTTTGGAATCGGGTCCTTTACAATTGTGTAAATGGTTCAAGAACTGGAGGGTCCACCATGGCTGAAGCCCCCGCCAATGCCAACTGGTTTACATACTTTCCGAATGACTACCGCTGGTCCTCCGCGATTTGCGGCATGATTTCATGCGCGCAATGGGGGATGTCCGAGATCGGCGAAGTGGACAAGGTCGGGCGCCGTCTCGAAAAAAACTGGGTGACGACAAACTCTGGTTCCGCGAATGGGTCCGGATGGCGGACAGGGTGCGCGCTCTTGCCCTGGCGGAAGAGCGGAAGGGGCACAATCTCTCCGCCGCCTCCCACCATAAGCGGGCCTGCGCCTATTATCAGATGGGCGAGCGGTTCCGGACGCCCAAGGACAAGCTCGCCCTCGCGGCTTACCGGAAGAGCCTGGATTGTTTTCGCCGTTATGCCCGGTTGACTGATCGGCCGAGAATCGAGACCGTTGAAATCCCTTATGAAAAGGGAAAAACCCTGCCGGGCTATCTCGTTCACGCGGAAAACACGAAAAAGGCGAAACCGCCGGTCGTCGTCTTTTTCGATGGCCTCGATATCACGAAAGAGCTTCAATACCTGCGAGGGGTGGGGGATCTCGTCCGGCGGGGGATGAGCTGCCTTGTGGTGGATGGGCCCGGAAACGGCGAAACCATCCGGTTCCGGAATCTCTATCTTCGCCACGATTGTGAGGTGGCGGGCTCGGCCGCTCTGGACTATCTCGAGAAACGCAAGGACGTGAACGCAAAAAAAGCGGCCGTCATGGGAATCAGCCTCGGGGGATATTTTGCTCCCCGCATGGCCAGTTTCGAGCGCCGCTACAAGGCCTGCGTGTCCTGGGGCCCCAACTGGGACTATCAGGAAACCTGGAGGCGCCGAATCGCGGCTGCTTTCAAGACAGAGCTTTCCGTACCCGGCCATCACATTAAATGGATCCTGAACGCCAAGTCGTTCGAGGAGGTGCTCGATAAGCTTTCGGGATTTCCGTTGGATGGCGTTGTTCAAAAAATGCGTTGCCCATATCTCCTGGTCCACGGAATCGACGACAAGCAGGAGGGAACACCCGTGGCCCGCAAGCTTTTCCGGGGGGTGGGCTCCAAGGACAAGACCCTGAAGATATTCACGGTGGCCGAAGGGGGAGCGCAGCACTGCCAGCGCGACAACATGAGCCTTGGAACAACGTACATCTTCGACTGGCTGCAGGAGAAACTGAATCCTTGAGGAAAGAAAGCAAATATTCGCCCTATTTCTCGGAGCCGTTCACTCGGAGAAAACGGGACTAGGAAGAGCCGAATTCCTCCAGGATGGCAGCCATGTACTTGGCGCCTTCGATCAGGTGCTCGATTTTGATGTTCTCGTTCGCGCTGTGCGTGCGGGCGGTGATGTAACCCACGCCGGTCGAGCAAAGGGGAATCCCCATATACTGGATGACCGACCAGGTCGGGGTGCTCCCGCTTCCGAACGGGTTAATCTCCGGGTTCTTGCCGTACACCCGTTTCGATGCGGCCGTGCATGCCTTGACCAGCGGACTCTCCGGGTCGCTTTTCGCGGGAAAGGAGCCGTGGCCCAGGCTCACGACCTCAATGTCCTCGAAGCCGTGCTTGTCGAGGTGGCGGCGGATGCAGGCCATGATCTTCTCCGGCTCCTGATTCACGACCAGGCGGCAGTCGATCTTGACGGCGGCCTCTCCGGTGACGATGGTTTTCCTTCCTTTTCCGGTGTAGCCGCCGAAGATGCCCGCAATGTTCAGGGTAGGGTTCGCCAGATGCCGCTCGGGAAGCTTCTCGTCCGGAAGATCGAGTAGGAAGCGCCGGAGTTCGAATTTCTTTTTCCGCGCCTCTCCATCGTAGGGGGTGATTCCCATCAGGTATTCTTTTTCCTTGTCAGAGAGCGGGACGACGTCGTCGTAGAAGCCCTCGACGAGAATATTTTCGTCCCGGTCCTTCATCGTCGATAGCGCCCAGACGAGCCGCCAGGCGGCGTTCTCGTATATTTGAGCGTGGCTGCTATGGAAGTCCACGTTGGCCGTCCGGCAACGAAGCTCGATATAGAGCATCCCCTTGTTGCCGAGCGAGAGGACGGGGGCGTCCTCCCGGAAGGTGTCCTCCCAGATGCATCCGTCGGCGGCGAGCAGTTCTTTGTGGCCTTCAACGAAAGGCCCGATCACAGGGCTGCTCATCTCCTCATTGCCCTCGATCATGTATTTCACCGTGCAGGGAAGCTCCCCGCGGACGGCCAAAAAGGCCTGAATGGCCGCGAGGCGGCTCATGATGTTGCCCTTGTTGTCCGTCGCGCCGCGGGCATAGAGGTGACCTTCCCGCACCGTGGGCTCGAAGGGGGGCGTCTCCCATGCGTCCACCGGATCCGGCGGCTGGACATCGTAGTGGTTGTAATAGAGGAGCGTTTTTGGGCTCGCGCCCTTGAGTTCTCCGTAGATGATCGGATTATGTGTAGTCTCGAAGCGGGAGGTCTCGAATCCAGTCCTCTCAAGCCGTTCCCGCACCAGGACTGCCATTTCTTCGATGCCCACGTGGGTGGTCGAAATACTCGGCTGCCGGCACAGTTCGCAAAGGTCTTCCACAATCTCCCCGGCGTGCTCGTCGATATGGGCGAACACCGGTCCCAAATCCTTTCCCCCTGCCATGGCACTTCCCTCCTCGTTCCAGATGACGATTTAACCTGTTACGGAGATCTCTTTTGAAAAATAGGATATGAAAGATATATTACCCGAATCAGCGAAATGATGTCGTGGGGACGGGGGCGGAATTTGTCCAGTGGTTTCTCTGATTCAGGGGAGGAGCGTCATGCCGGAAACACCTGCAAATACAAATTGGTTTACATACTTTCCCCAAAATTACCGCTGGTCATCGGCCATCGTCGGAATGGTCTCGTGCGCACGATGGGGGGCGTCCGAAATCGGTGAGATCGATCAGGTGGGCCGACGTCTTGCGAAGAGGCTCGGTGACGATAAAGCCTGGTTCAGGGAATGGGTGCGAATGGCGGATAGGGTTCGGGGACTCGGCATGAATGCGGAACGTCTGAAGAATAACCTCACGGCGGCCTCATGCCATCTGCGAGCCTGTTGCTATTACCAAATGGGTGAGCGATTCGTCTCGCCCAAGGATAAGAAAGCCCTCCTGGCCTACAGAAAATCACTCGACTCATTTCGCCGCTATGTCCGACTCGTCGACAGACCCCGTATCGAGGTGGTCGAGGTTCCTTATGAAAAGAGAAAAAAACTGCCCGCTTATTTTGTCCATGCTGAGAACACAAAAAAATCGAAGCCGCCCGTCGTCGTTTTTTTCGACGGAAGGGACATCACGAAAGAACTTCAGTATTTGCGCGGTGTAGAGGATCTGATTCGCAGGGGCATGAGTTGCCTCGTTATCGACGGTCCCGGAACGGGAGAGGCCGTCCGCTTCCGGAAGGCGTTTCTGCGCCACGACTACGAGGCCGCCGGTTCCGCCGCTCTGGATTATCTCGAAACAAGAAAGGATGTAAATGCCAAAAAGGCTGCCGTGATGGGCATCAGCCTGGGCGGATACTATGCGCCGCGGGTCGCCAGTATGGAGCGGCGCTACAAGGCGTGTGTCGCTTGGGGGGCGAAATGGGATTACTACGAAACATGGAGGCACCGCATCGATGTGGGGTTCCAGACGGAACTCTCTGCGCCCGGCCATCACATTATGGAAATCTTGAACGCCGATTCGCTGGATGACGTTCTCGTGAAGCTGGATAAGTACCGCCTGGATGGCGTAGTCCAGAAGATGCGGTGCCCGTTCCTTCTTGTTCACGGAGCGGATGACACCCAGGTTCCTATGAAAGAGGCCCACTCCTTGCTCAAGGCCGTGGGCTCCAAGGACAAGACTTTGAAAATATTCACAGTCAAAGAAGGAGGCGCGCAACACTGCCAGCGCGACAACATGAGCCTGGGCACCACCTATATTTTCGATTGGCTCAAGGCAAAGCTGAATCCTTAAACCAGGCCCGAAAGGGTATGTGCGGCCCTGTGGGGTATTCCACTTGTCAGAAGGAGCGCGATGTGAGTCAGATCCCCGCGAAAACCAACTGGTACACCTATTTTCCGGAAAATTACCGCTGGTCGGCCGCCATCTGCTTCATGATCTCCTGCGCCAGGTGGGGCGCATCGGAGATTGGCGAGGTGGATCAGGTGGGCCGCCGTCTCTCGAAAAGTCTGGGAGACGACAAGCGCTGGTTTCGCGAATGGGTCCGGATGGGCGACAAGGTCCGGACGCTCGCTATGAGCGCGGAGCGGAGGAAGAACAAATTGAGCGCCGCCGCTCATTATCTGAGGGCATGCTGCTACTACCAGATGGGCGAGCGCTTCCGCACTCCGAAGGACAAGCCGGGTCTAGCCGTCTTTCGGAAATCGATAGACTCCTTTCATCGCTACACCCGGCTCATCGACCGGCCGCGAATCGAAATCGTCGAGATTCCTTATGAGAAAGGGAAGCGCCTTCCCGGTTATCTCGTCCACGCGGAAAACACGAAAAAAGCCAGGCCGCCCGTGGTCGTCTTCTTCGATGGTCTCGATAACACGAAAGAGCTCGTCTACGTGCGGGGGGTGGAGAGTCTCGTTCGCCGCGGAATGAGCTGCCTTGTCGTGGACGGGCCCGGATCAGGCGAGGCGGCGCGGTTCCGGAATGCCTATTTGCGCTATGACTACGAGGTGGCGGGCTCGGCCGCGCTCGATTACCTGGAGAAGCGAAAGGATGTGAACGCCCGGAAGGCGGCGGTGATAGCCCTCAGCGCGGGAGGCTATTATGCGCCGAGGACGGCGAGCATGGACCGCCGCTTCAAGGCCTGTGTCGCCTGGGGAGCCATCTGGGACTATCACGCCACCTGGAAGAAGCGCCTGGCGGCATACGGAACCTCCCTGCATGCCGTTCCCGACCACCACATCATGTGGATCATGAATGCGTGGTCGGCCGAGGAGGCGCTCGAAAAGCTCGAGGGGTTCCGCCTCGACGGGGTGGTCCAGAAGATGCGGTGCCCCTTTCTGCTGGTGCACGGTGAAGAGGACAAGCAGATACCGATGCGTGACGCGCGCGCGCTATTTCGGGCGGCAGGCTCGAAGGACAAGACCTTCAAGGTTTTCACCGTACAGGAGGGAGGGGCGCAACACTGCCAGCGGGA
>CAMYJL010000131.1 GCA_947258645.1 uncultured Nitrospinota bacterium | reverse complement strand
ACTCACACCATTTTCCCTTTGCCACAAAATTTCACCATTGCTCAAGATTCATCACAATTTTGGGGCAAGTTTTGGGCGATGGCAATGAGATTATATTAACATGCAAACTTGCAATTAATTTCGTTTGATTTTCTCACAATGCTAAATCGTACTTTCTATTCGATATCTACTGCCAATTATTCCCACATATAATAACTTGGTTCGTACCAAGGATTTGACTTGATCGGTTGATTTGACTTCGTAGCCAATTATCGAAGCTGGCCATGATTGGTCCAAAAGCCCGGAAGACTCCTGAATACATATGCCGCCCTTCAGGAAAAAGAGATGGATAACCGACCACTCACCACCAAAGAAGCTCCGGATTTGCTCGGTGTCAGTTGAGCCTTTCTTGAACGGGACCGATCGGCCGTTGCCCGGCATGGCGTTGCAGCCAGGTTTGGGCGTAAACCTTGAGGGGGCGATTTTTAGGGGAATCCGGCAGCGCGAGCATCTGCTGGTAGATGACCGCCGCCTTCTCGTTGCGGCCCAGGTTTTCAAACAGGCGGCCCAAGTTCTGCAGTGCGATCACATTGCCGGGGTTGCGCTGAATCGCCTCCCCATATAGGGGAATGGCCGACTCATGAAGACCCAGAACCAAGTAATTGTTGGCCAGGCCCACCAAGCCGGCGACCCGGGTTCGGGGTTGGTTGGCCAGCATGCGGTAGAGGCGCATGCTTTCCTGGGTCTGCCCACTCTTACCAAGATGCGTGGCCAGATGCAATACCAGACCGTCTCGGCGGGAACCGGGGTTTGTCCGCTCCAATCCCTGGTAGAGCAGGCGAAACGCCTCCTCCATGTTGCCGTTCTGCCGGTGGAAGCCGGCCAGCCCTATATAGCCGGCGGTATCGTTGGGATTGCTGTCCAGTGCACGGCGGTAGAAGGTCGCCTCCCCCTGCCAGCCCTGGATCCCCATCTGGATCCCCACTAGGGCAGGGAGGATCCAGAGAGATGCCAGCACGGTTCGGGTCGGGGAGGTGAGCCAGTGATCCGCCAAGGCGGTGGCCGCCAGGGCCAAACCCAGCGCCGGGACATAGAGGAAACGCAGGGCAAAGGTACCCGCCTCATGGAAGGCCAGCGCCATGGGCGGGGCGAGGAAGCAGGCCAGAACCAGCAGCCCCGGTCGCACTTCCGATCGGCGGACAAACAGCACCAGTGCACCCCCCAGGGCCAGCAGGCCGACACCCCACTCACCGGGTGAGGCGATGCCGGATACTTCCGGATGGATAAAAAAGAAAGGCTGTGGCCATGGCCACAACAGGTAGCGGAAAGCCAGTGCAATGTATTCCAGTAGGCGGAGCCCCCGCGTCATGGAAAAGACAAAGGCACTTCCCGCCTTGGGGTCATGGAGCACCACCCCGCGCAGCAGCAGATAGCCTGCTAATACCGCCGCGCTGGCCAGAATCGCCGCCCAAGGAAGCGGTCTGCTATTCTGCCGGGACCGCAGGATCAGCCCCCCCCACAACAGCGGCACAAAGGCCACCGCCGTTTCCTTCACCAGGAGACCGACCAACAGCAGGAACAGCCCGCCCGCAAGGGTGACATGCCCCGGTTTCTCCATATAACGCTGCCAGCAGAGCGCCGACCCCAGCAGCAGGGAGGTCATGAGCAGATCGTTGCCGCCTGAGATCCAGGCTATGCACTCCACCAAGACCGGATGCAGGGCGAACAGCGCTGTGCCCCATAGTCTTGTGGTGGCGCTGGTTGAGGGCAGCAACCGGACCATGAGGCCGTACAATAGAAAGCAATTGAGCAGATGCAACAGCAGGTTCGCCCCATGAAAGGCCCAGGCCTGCCCCCCGGAAAGGGCATGCACCAGGGTGTACCAGCTCAGGAACAGGGGTCGATAGAGGCGCTTTGTATCCGACATCAGTGAGGAGTTTTCCCAGACCGAGTGGCGGAAGAAATCGGGAATGGCTGCCAAGCTGCCCATGCGCGGGTTATCGGCAATCATCGGCTTGTCGTCGCTGATGAAGCCGCCGTCCAAGCCCCCCGCGTAGGCGATCACCACCACCATCAACAGGATGAGAATCCACCAGGCCCGGGTGTGGCTGGATGTTTTCATCGGGATTTTGTCCACCGCACCAACAAGGACCGCCCCAGGTGGTAACGGATCAGCGGGTCCAGCCAGCGGGAGATGGGAACCAGTACACCATCCCAGAATCGGATCTGGGCGAGGCTGGGCTCACTCTGGCGTAGGAGCAGTTTGTTGGCCAGCGACGCCATACACCCCGCGCTGTCCAGGTAGCGCTCTTCTGCCTGCTCCATTCCGGGCGGTGTCAGGGCCAGCAGGGTCTCCCGGGTATAGCGGCGATGGTGCCCAACGGCATCATCAAACGGTGAATGGAGGGCTGGCCAGGCCGGGGCCAGCACCAGCAAATCCCCCCCCGGATTCAGCAGGGTGGCGGCACGGGCCAGTTCGGCCCTGTCATCAGCGATATGTTCCAGCACATCCAGATAAAGTATGGCGTCGAAGCGTTCCGTTTCGGCCACCGGCAGGTCTCCGATTTTGCCCGTCTGGACACAACAGTGGTCTTTCAGGTGGACAGCGCTCAGGTTGGTCGACAACTTCCGTGCATTGCGAGCGTCCGGCTCCAGGCAGAGCCAGTGCGTCACCCGGTCGTGACAGAGCGCCAGGGTAAAGCTGCCCAAACCGGCCCCCACCTCCAGGACGCTCCCACGCAAATGCGGGGCCATGAGTCGGGCGCAGTAGTGTTTCCAATTGTGGGCTTGGCTGAACAGCTCCAGCTCCGTGCCCACATAGGTGAAGTCGCTCATGTCGTGCCCGCCACCCTTGTCACCCCACGGATATAGTGGGCGCAATCCCGTTTGGGAAGAAAGCTGTTCTGGGTACGATAGGAGAGAAAAACGAATGCCATCAGCACGGAGATGGAGAAGGCCTGCAACATGATCACCAGGAGGAATAGGGTCACGTTGGTGGCCCATCCGGGAATGGCCAGATCGGTGAATACGCGGATGGCAAACGCCACCCCTATGCTGAGCAGGGCCAGCATGGCCAATCCCAGGGAGAAGAGGGTCATGCGCACCGCCATGCTGTCCATGAAGATGGAGATGGCGCTCAGCCCATGGGTCACCAGGGCGGTGAAATTCATGTGGGAGCGCTCATCCAGACGATGGCCGCGACTGGTGGGAACGAGGTGGATTGGTAGTCTTGAACGCAGCACCGCGGCGGCGTAATGGTTCCACAAATCTGCAAGGCTCATCAGGGATTCCAGGCGATTGCCGGGCACCACGGAAAAGTTGCCGAAGGTGATTCGGCAACCGGTCAACAGGGTGAAAAGCCATTTATAGAGCCGGTAAAAGAGGCGGAATACCCCGGGCTCTGAGCGCTGGTCGCGGCTGGCAAAAACGATGGCCTCGGGTTGCGCCCTGGCGGCGGCCACCAGGGCTGGCAGATCCTCCGGACAATCTTCGCCATCGGCGTCCATTACCACGACAGAGTCGCACTCCATGGAACTGTAAACATGATAGAGGCCAATGGCGATGGCGCGCTGATTACCCACGTTATGGGCCAGATCCAGCACCTGAATCTCCCCCAGTGCTTGTAGCGGGGCTTCTCCCCAGTTCAGTTTTGGCGGGGTTTCGGAGCCGTCGTTGACGATTAAAAGTCGGGCCTTGAGGTGGTTGTCCGCCAGTACCGATTCCAGCCGGGGGATGAGTTTGGAAAGGGCGGCCCAGTCGTTGTAAGCGGGGCAGACAATGACCAGGCCGGCGGGCTCTGCGGCGTTTGGGGTTTCGTGAACCATATCCATCAAACCCTCCAAGGAGGAAACGTTGTTGAAGGAGGTTAGCCGAAAGCCCGTCTGCAGGTATAATTTCCACATTCCCGGAGTACGTCAAGGGGACGCTCCGGGATGTGCCATCAGCGAGTGCGTGGAGATGGTAATAAAGTCGGTAGCGGGAGCTCCACCAGATTGACCTGCACCCCTCAAAGCGGTCCATGCTGAAGCAGAGGATTTTCGATACTCTTTTGGCTTTGGACGATCAACCAAAGGGGGAAGGTCACCGACTACCTTCTTCTCATTATCGGTGCGCGATTCTCAAAAGAGGGGCTGACCTCTTGATTCTCTTGGTCAGGGCGAGAGGAATAGAACCTCTGACATCCTGCTCCCAAAGCAGGCGCGCTACCAGACTGCGCCCCGCCCCGCGTCGGCCGGACGGCACGGGAGTGGCGAGAGAAATATCGCTGGAATCTGAACCCCCACTGTCCCGACTCCACGCCGCTTGATTAATCATTCGTCAATTACCCTCCTCAATTCCGGAAAGCCGTGATGAGAATTCCACCTGTTACGACCAAAGCCGCGGCCAAGACGGTGCGCCAGGTAATCCGCTCAAGCTTCCCCAAAAACAGATAGCTGACGAGGAGCACCCAGATGGGGGCCGTGCGGCTCAGGGGCAGCGTGGTGGAGATGGAGGCCAGGGCAAAGGCGGTCGTCAGGAGGAAAGCGGTGAGAATGTTCAGACCCCCGGCCGCGATGATCCACAAGACATCCCGGCGGAGGGGCTGAGCACCCTCCCAGCGGGGAAGGAGCGGCCTTCCGGCGAGGAGCACCAGATTCCCCGCCGTGAACCCCACCGCCAGAGCAACTTCCGGCGTTTTCTGATGTGCGAAAGCGAGCTTGACGAAAATGGGCGCCACGGCGTAGCCCACCGAAGCGATGAGGGGGAATATCAGGGCTCCCCGGAACCAGGCCCCGAATGCCAAAGATGCATCCTCCCGGATACTGAGCAGCCATACCCCGCCCACGATGGCCACCGTACCGAGGAGCACCGAGAAGGTCGGCGATTCGCCGAGGACAACGATGGCGATGAAGGTCGCCCAAATGGGCGTCGCCGATGAGATGGTCACCGAGCGGTTCAGCCCCATTTTCGTGATTCCGATGAGGTGCGAGATCCGCCCGATCCCCGGGCCGGCGATGCCCATGCCAACAAACCAAAGGAGCGGGATAAGTGAGGAGTCCTGAAGCGTTCCCCGGTAGAGGGAGACTGTGAGCCCCCCCAGGCCGACCATGACGTTGATGATGAGAGCGGTCAAGAAGGGAGAGGCCGTGCGCATTCCCTGGCGGATGCACCCCTGGCCCATGGCGAAGATGAGGGCGGAGCTGATGGCCATCAACTCCCCGAGCCCCACGTAACGAATCCAATCCATCGGAAATCCAAAACCCGGAAATCGGGCCCAGGCAACACCCATCTGCGTGGTACGGCGAATATGAAACAAGGCCACCATTTCTGGTGGCCCCAATCTTCATCCGCTCATCTCACACCAATCTGACACATCGATAGTGAAAAGCAAGATAGTCATGGCAAGCAATTAATTTCATTGGTCGGGGCGAGAGGATTTGAACCTCCGACATCCTGCTCCCAAAGCAGGTGCGCTACCAGACTGCGCCACGCCCCGTGTCGGCCCGCCGGACGGGCGGCCGGGATTTCCGGACGAGATTAGCACATCCCCGGCGGAGGCGTCCCCCCGGCGGATTCAGGGAAAAAGCCTCACCCGGCGTAGATCGCCCATAGGCCTTTCGCCAGGGAGGCGCGCTTGGGGCCCGAGGTGTCGACGACGATATGGGCCTCTTCGATGGCTTCGAACCGGGCGGCCTGGTCGGCCATGATCTCGACCCGGCCGTCGGAATCGCTGGTCCCGTTCAGCGCCCGGCGCTCGAGGCGCTCCAGGCGCTCCCCGGCGGAGCAGACGCACTCGATCAGGTCCAGCCGGGCGCCCGACTCCCGGGCGAGGCGGGTGAAGGCCTCACGCTCGCTCCGGCGCGAAAAGCTGGCGTCTACAATGACATCGGAGCCGCCCGCCAGATCGCGCCGCGCCCGGCTCAAAAGGGCCTCGTATACCCGCGAGGTCATGCCGGCGGAATAGAGGCCCCGCTCCCAGGCGTCCGGCTTCGTCGCGCTTGACGCAAGCCCGGCCAGCTCTTTTCGGATCGGGTCGGATCGGTGGAGCGCCGTCCCGGCGGCGTTTTGAATCCCCCTCGCGAGGGCGGATTTTCCCGACGCCATCAGCCCGGCGATCAGGACGAGCCTCGGCGGCGTTTCACGGGCGGCGATTCCGCCCGCCATCTCGAAATGACGCGCCGACAGCGCCGCCGCCGCGCGCCGCTCATTCGGGGGGACGGCGGGCGCCCCGCTCTTCAAGGCCTCCACCTTTCCCCGGACCAGGGCGCGGTGGAGGATGTAGACCGGGAGGAGGGGCAGCAGGGCGTCGTCGCCCGTCTCGTCCAGATAGGCACGGAGGAAGGCGCGGGCTTCTTCGGCGTAGCCTTCCTGGCGAAGCTCCATGACGAAGGCGGCGAGCTCGTGGGCGGGGTCCATGTAGCGGAAATCGTCCCGGAAATCGATGCAGTCGAATATGACGACATCGCCTCCCATGAGGACGACGTGCTCCATCCGGAAATCGCCGTGCAGATCCCGGATAAAACCTTCGGAAGCCCGGGCCTGGAGGACGGGGCCGAGCTGCCGGAGCGCGCGCCCGAAAGCCTTCCGGCAGGCGTCCAGGGGGCTTTTTCCCGGCCGGGCGGCTTCGGGCAGGGCCGCGCATTCGTCTACGTTCCCCTCAAAGAGGGCGCGGAGCTTCGCCGGTTCGCCGTAAGATGCGATGCGGGGACTCCGCACCGCATCACGGTGAAATTCGGCGACCTTGGCGGCGATTCGGGCCATGATCGCGGCGTTTTCCTCCCATTCCCCCGCCTTCGGCAATCCCGGCCCACCCCGGAGAATTCCGGGCAGGAAGGCATCCTCGGGAAATTCCCGCATCCGAAGGAGGTATTCCACCGCCTCTTCTTCCCCCGGCTCGCCCACCATGAGACGCCCCTCCCGCTCCACGACGGGAACCACGTCTTTATATACTCCGGGCGCCAGGCGGCGGTTCAACTCCAGCTCCCGGTGAAGGGCCGCCCGGCGCTTTTCAAGGGTCGAAAAATCGAAGAACTCGTACTTCACCCCCTTCTTCATCTTGTAGGCCCAACGGCCCGTCAGAAAAACGCAGGAGCCATGCGTCTGGAAGACCCTCACCGACCCGGGGAGCGGATCGTAGGCGGCCGGCTCTGAAAGCGAGACTAAAAGATCATCCGTCATTTGGGGCGCATCTTTTAGAATTTTCATTTCTCCACTCAAAAAGATCTCTCGTGCTTTTTTTTCTTGTAACCGCCTCATAAGAGGAGCAGAATCCATCTTGCCGCCGGAACCGAATACCAAATGGTTCCTACTATTAATTTCGGCTTTTGTTAGGAAGATCGCCAAGCGAAATGACCGCCCGAAACTTCCCTCCATCTCCTCAAAATTCAGTCTTTTATCGAAATCTCAACCATACCTACCCGGTGGCGGTGCGCTCCGAAGGCGTTTATATCTATGACGCCGACGGAAAACGCTATCTGGACGCCTCGGGCGGCGCGGTCGTCGTCAGCATCGGCCACGGGGTGAAGGAAATTGCCGAAGCGGCGATTTCCCAGATGGATCAGATCACCTATTGCCACTCCTCCCAGTTCACGAACCCCTATCAGGAAGAGCTGGCCCGGCTCATGGCCGATCTCTCGCCGGGTGGCAGCTACTATCTCATCTCCCTGACCGGTGGTTCGGAAGCCGTGGAAGCCGCCATCAAGGTAGCCCGCCAGTATCACATCGAGCGGGGAAACGTCACCAAGCACCACATCATCGGCCGCCAGCAGAGTTATCACGGCTCCACCCTCGGGGCCCTCTCGGTTACAGGCTACCACTCCCGGCGCGAGAAGTTTCTCCCGATGCTCCTGCCGTTCGACCTGATTGAGCCCTGCAACTGCTATCAATGCCCCTTTGGGAAAACCTACCCGGAATGCGGGCTCGAGTGCGCTTCCGCGCTCGAGGCGTCAATCCAGCGTCTGGGACCCGAAAACGTGGCCGCTTTCATCGCCGAGACGCTGGTGGGAACGGCGGCGGCGGCTCCGGTTCCCCCGCTCGAATACTTCCAGACGATTCGGGAGATTTGCGACCGGCACGACATCCTGTTCATCGCGGACGAGGTCATGTGCGGCATGGGGCGAACGGGAAAACCCTTCGCCATCGAGCACTGGGGCGTAAAACCCGATCTCATCGCGGCGGGAAAAGGCATGGCCAGCGGCTACGCCCCCCTGTCTGGCCTTCTCGTATCCGATCACATGTACATGGTTTTCAAGGAAGGCTCCGGCATGCTGAGCAACGGCCAGACCTTTATGGGAAATCCCCACTCGAGTGCCGTCGGGGTGGCTGTTCTGAGATACATCCAGAAACACGATCTCATCAGCCGTTGCGCCGAGATGGGAAAAGTTCTGTTTTCGGAGTTGGAACGGATTCAAAACCATCCGCTCGTCGGCGATGTCCGCGGGCTGGGTCTTTTCGCCGGAATCGAAATCGTTCAGGATTCCTTGACGCGCAAGCCGTTTCCCCGGACATTCCGCGTTTACCGAAGAAGCCTTCCGGCGCGGCCTCATCCTCTACCCCGGCACGGGCGGGGCCAACTCAGAAGACGGCGACCATCTCCTGATCGCACCGCCGTTCGTCATTACGGAAGAGGAATTAAAAGAGGTGGTATCGATCCTGAAAGAAACCCTGGACACTGTCCATGCGGAGCTGGAGAGCAGCCTCGCGCCCCTGCAGGCGGTTTCGGCTTCCTGAACCCTCTACCTTCACGCTAAGCCCGGAACCGCTTCCGCCGCAACCCTTCTCTTTTTCTGATAAAGATAGAGTCCGACGAAAACCGCCACGGCGACCAGCTGGACGGCCACGCGAGCGCCCCCGGTGTAGTCCGTCACGAGAGAGGGCCGGAAGGCCACGACGCAAACAGCCAAGAGAACACCCCGCTCCCCCCAGTTGCAGTCGTCGGCGAAAAATCCCTGGAGGGCGGAAGCGAAGGCGAAAATCGCCACCAGGGAGGCGAGACATATCCAGACAATCTTGAACACGTCGTTGATCCATATAATTCCGCCGTTCTCCTTCACGCCGCCGTTCATC
>CAMYJL010000130.1 GCA_947258645.1 uncultured Nitrospinota bacterium | reverse complement strand
TCGCCAGTGCCTTGTCGATGTGGCGAGGGGGGAGGGGAGTATGGCCAATGTTCTGATTGGCGCAGGCCGATAACATTGCATAAAAGACAAGCCAACCAATCAATCGTATCATTTGATTAAAAGACGGAAGATGGAATCTGAGGGTGGCTGTTCCCATGGTAGGGCTCCTCATGTTGCCGGACGCACCAAAATGGGCGAATGTCCTCATGCGATTGGTCTGCGTCGTCTTGATTGGGTGATATTATTATGGGAGGTGGATGAAATTGCAAATTTTCTATTTGTTTATTCAATACCATGATGAGTGAAATTCTGACCGGCATTTAACGCGCGGAAGGGAGATAGAATGAGCGCTTCTCCGGATAACACGTTTGACCTCGTGGCCGTCGGCGGCGGGGTGGGCGGGCTGGTCGCGGCGGTGGGCGCGGCGCAGCTCGGGGCGCGCGTGGCCATCGTCGAGCGTGGAAAGCTCGGCGGCGACTGTCTGAACTACGGCTGCGTGCCCTCCAAGGGCATGATCCGCTCGGCGCGGCTGGCCGCCGAGGCGCGGCGGCTCGCGGAGTTCGGTATCGAGACAGGCGAGGTCCGCGTGAATTTTCCGCGCGTGATGCGCCGGATGAAGGAGGCACAGGCCCACATCGGCGAGCACGACGCGCCGGAGCGTTTCGAGGCGATGGGAATCGAGGTCGTTTTCGGATCGGGAAAATTCACGGACGGGCGGACGTTCGAGGTGAACGGCCGGAAGATACGGGCGAGGCGCTTTCTGCTGGCGACGGGAAGCTCGCCGTTCGTGCCGGAGATTCCGGGGCTCGCGGAGGTTCCCTATCTCACGAACGAGAGCGTCTTCGACCTGACGGAGCAACCCCGGCGGATGGCGGTCCTCGGCGCGGGCCCCATCGGCCTGGAGATGGCGCAGGCGTTTCAGCAGCTCGGAACAGAGGTGGAAGTGCTCGAGCTGATGCCCAAGCTGCTCCCCCGGCTCGACCCCGAAATGGCCGAAGTCCTCCGCGGGGCGCTCGAGCGGAGCGGGCTGAAGCTTCATTTCGAGGTGAAGGTGAACCGGGTCGAAAAGGCCGGAGAGGAGATTCGTATCCATTCCGACACCCCGGAGGGGCCGAAGACTTTCACGTGCGACGCACTCCTCGCAGCCATCGGGCGGAAGGCGAACGTCGAAGGCCTTGGCCTCGAAGCGGCCGGCGTGACGTACAACCCGCGCGGTGTCGAGACGGACGATGCGCTGCGCACCTCCAACCCGCGCATCTACGCCGTGGGCGATCTGCGCGGCAAGTTTCAGTTCACCCATGTGGCGGAGTACGAGGCGGGCGTCGCGCTCCGGAACATGCTCTTCAGCGAGCCGTTCGGGCTTCCGCTTCCGTTCCTGAAGAAAAAGGCGACGTACCACGCAGTTCCCTGGGCGATCTACACCTCGCCCGAGGCGGCCCACGTCGGAATGACCGAGGCGGAGGCGAGGGGGGCGATGAGCGGGGTGCAGGTTCTGCGCTTTCCGATGAAGGAGGTGGACCGCGCGGTTCTCGACGGTGATACGGAAGGTTTTTGCAAGGTGATCTGCGACGCGAAGGGTCGGCTCCTCGGCGCGGACCTCGTCGGCCACTCGGCCGGAGAGATTCTACACGAGTACGCGCTGGCCGTACGCAAGCGGCTCCACGTCCGCGAGATCATCGACACGATTCACGTTTATCCGACGCTTGCCCAGGTGAATCGGCGGACGGCCGGCCGCTACTATGCCGAAAAGCTTTTCACCCCCGCCTTTCGGCGAAAGATGCAGCGTCTTTTCGGTCTGAGAGGCAGTTTGGAAGTGAACGACCCGAAAGGGATTGATCAAGAATAGCGCGTGTCTGCCGTTAGTCTGCCAGACTCATCAAAAGCGGGTTTTCGAGCGCGTCTGCGATCCAGCGAAGGAAACGGATGCCGTCGGCGCCGTCGATCAGGCGGTGGTCGTAGGAGACCTGAAGAGGCAGCATCAAGCGCGGCCGGAATTCGCCGTCGATGTAGACGGGCTCCGTCCGGGCGCGCGAGACACCGATGATGGCCACTTCGGGCCAGTTCACAATGGGAGTAAAATACGTCCCGCCGAAACCGCCGAGGTTGGTGATTGTGATACAGCCGCCCTGCATTTCCTCGAGAGTCAGCTTCCGCTGACGCGCCCGCTCGGCAACTTCGCCCAATTCCACCGATAGTTCGATCAGGTTTTTTTTGTCTGCGTCGCGGATGACGGGGACGAGCAGGCCGTGTTCGGTGTCCACGGCCACGCCGATGTGCGCGTAATTTTTGTAGATGACCTGATTGGATCCCGGATCGATGCTCGCGGAGAATTTTGGAAAGGCCTTGAGCGCGGCTGCGGCGATCTTGAGCAGGATCGCCGTGACAGTGAGCTTGCCCCCCGCGGCTTCGGCTTTCTTGCCGAAGGTTTTGCGGAATTTTTCGACCTCCGTGATGTCCGCCTTTTCGCACTGGGTCACATGAGGGATGGTGGCCCATGCTCGGCTGAGTCCTTCGGATGTCGCCCTGCGGATCCCTTCCATCTCGACCCGCTCGATCGGCCCCCATTTTGAAAAATCGGGGAGAGCGGCCGACCCGGATGCGGAAAATACGGGAGCGGCGGATTCCCTGCGGGCGGTCGCCGCGCGCGAATGGCGCTTGACGTCTTCTTCGGTAATGCGGCCGTCGGACCCGCTGCCGACAACCTGATTGATGTCCACGCCAATCTCGCGGGCGAGCCGCCTGGTGTTTGGGGTCGCGGGAACCGGAACACGGGAAGAAGGGGCTGCCGGTGTTTCCGTCGCTGCCGGTGCTTCCGGACTTTCTTTTTCCGCCGGGGCGGGTTTTTTGGCAGATGCCTCCGGCTCGTCGGGTTCGGCGGCTGCGGGAGTTTCCGAAGGTTCTTCCTGCGCCTCGGGCTCAACGGCTGCGGGTTTTTCGGCGGAGGCCGCCGCGCCGTTCTCTCCCTCCACTGTGAGGATGAGCTGGCCGATGCTGGCGTCCTCCCCCGCCTTCATGTGGATAGCGGTAATCTTGCCCTTGACCGTAGATGGAACTTCAATGAGCGCCTTATCCGTTTCTACTTCGAGAACAGGTTGATCGATGTCTATCGTGTCGCCCACCTCGACGAGAACACTTATCACTTTTCCGGATTCGATTTTTTCTCCCAACTCAGGGAGTTTTAATTCGGTTTCCATTCCGCGATTTTCCTTGCGTGAAAATTACGAGGTCAAGGGGTTGAGCTTTTTCGGGTCGATATCCAGATCCGTGATGGCTTTCTGGACGATATCGGCCGAAACCTGCTTGTCGCTAGCCAAATTGTATAAAGTTGCCAGAACAATGTAGCGTGCATCGATTTCGAAAAAATCCCGGAGCGCTTGCCGATTTTCACTTCGGCCAAATCCCTCGGTCCCCAATGAGGTCATGGGGCGAGGGATCCATTTGGCAACAGAGTCGGGCAGTGCCTTCATGTAATCGGAAGCAGCGACGACCGCGCCTTTGGCATCCTTGAGGCATTGTGTCAGATAGGGTGTCCTGGGCGGTTTCGCGGGATTCAACATGTTCCAACGCTCCGCTTCCATGGCGTCGCGCCGGAGTTCCTTATAGCTGGTTACGCTCCAAACGTCGGCGGCGACACCGTATTTTTCCGCGAGGATGGACTGAGCCTTGATCACCTCGTTGAGGATGGTCCCGCTTCCGAGAAGGTTGGCCTGGAGTTTGGCCTGTTTCAGGCCGGAAGACTTGAAAAGGTACATCCCCTTCAAAATTCCGCTCTCGACGCCTTCGGGCATGGGAGGCATATCGAAATTTTCGTTGTAAACCGTCAGGTAGTAGAAAATGTTTTCCTGCTCTTGGTACATGCGGCGGATGCCGTCCCGGATGATGACGGCCAATTCATAGGCGAAAGCGGGGTCGTAGGCGCGCAAGTTCGGGACCGGGTAGGCCAGAAGATGACTTTGGCCGTCCTGGTGCTGGAGGCCTTCCCCCGCCAGGGTGGTGCGGCCTGCCGTTCCGCCGACCAGGAATCCGCGTGCGCGCATATCGGCGGCAGACCAGATGAGATCGCCGATTCGTTGAAAGCCGAACATTGAATAATAGATGAAGAAGGGAATGGTGGGGATGCCGTGGGTCGCGTAGGAAGTACCCGCGGCGAGGAAAGAAGCCATCGAACCGGCTTCGGTGATTCCCTCTTCGAGAATCTGACCCTCCTTGGCTTCTTTGTAGTAGAGCAAGCTGTCACGGTCGACCGGCTCATAAAGCTGGCCGACGTGCGAGTAGATGCCAAACTGGCGAAATAGCGCTTCCATGCCAAAGGTTCTTGCCTCGTCCGGCACGATGGGAACAACGTAGCGGCCGATTTCCTGATCCCGCAGTAATTTGGAAAGAATCCGCACGAAGCCCATCGTTGTGGAGACTTCGCGGTTTTCGGTGCCTTCATGGAACTCTTTGAATAGATCCTCACCCGGTGTTTTGAGGAGAGTGGTGGGGCGCCGACGGTTGGGAACAAAGCCTCCCAGCGCCTTTCGGCATTCCAGCATGTACTGTATTTCGGGGCTGTTCTCGGGAGGGCGGTAGAACGGCGCATCGGCCACATCCTCATCCGAAATTGGGATGCCGAAACGGGTTCGAAACTCCCTGAGCTCTTCCTCGTTGAGCTTTTTTTGCTGGTGGGTGATGTTCTTTCCTTCACCGCTTTCACCGAGGCCGTAACCCTTGACCGTTTTGGCGAGGATAACCGTGGGTGCACCCGTGTGTTCAACGGCGGCCTTATAGGCGGCGTAAACTTTTTCGGGGTCATGTCCGCCCCGCCTCATCTTGTTCAATTTTTCCAGCGAGAGCTTTTGGGCCATCGCCTCCAAGCGCGGGTCTCCGGCAAAAAAGTGATCGCGCAAGTAGGAGCCGTTTTTCACTTTTTCCACGCTGTATTTCTGGTACCACCCGTCCACCGTTTCATCCATGCGCTTGATCAGAACGCCGTCCTTGTCTTCGGCAAGGAGTGGATCCCAGTCATCTCCCCAGATGACCTTGATGACGTTCCAGCCCGCGCCCCGGAAGGCGGCTTCCAGCTCCTGGATGATCTTCCCGTTTCCGCGGACAGGGCCGTCGAGCCGTTGCAGATTGCAGTTGATAACGAAGATGAGATTGTCCAGCTTCTCTCGTGCGGCAAGGGTGATGGCTCCGAGGGATTCGGGCTCATCTGTTTCGCCGTCCCCTAGAAAAGCCCAGACTTTCCCGCCCCGGGTCTGTTTGAGCCCCCGGTCTTCTAGGTACCGGTTGAATCGCGCCTGGTAAATGGCGGATATGGGGGCGAGACCCATGGAGACACTCGGAAATTCCCAAAAATCGGGCATGAGCCAGGGGTGTGGATAGGAAGACAAGCCTCCGCCCGGGCTCAGTTCCCGCCGAAAGTTTTCCAGCCTCTCCCTGGAGATTCTCCCTTCGAGGAAGGCCCGGGCATAAATACCCGGTGCGGCGTGCCCCTGAAAGTAGATCTGATCGCCTCCGGTCGGGTCGTCTTTGCCCCGGAAGAAGTGGTTAAAGCCAATTTCGAGGAGAGTCGCCGCGGAGGCGTAGGTAGAGATATGGCCCCCGATGGAACTGTCATCCCGATTTGCGCGGACGACCATCGCCATGGCATTCCATCTGATGAGGCTCTTGATGCGCCTTTCGGTTTCCCGCTTGCCCGGAAAGGGGATTTGTTTCTCCTTGGGTATTGTATTGATATAGGGTGTATTCGCCGAGAAGGGGAGCTCGACTCCGGCGCGGTGGGCGTGGATCTCGAGCTGGTGGAGTATCTCTCTGACGCGTTCGGGACCGCGGCTGTGGAGTACGTAGTTGAGCGATTCCAGCCATTCGCGGATTTCCGCCTCGTCGAGTTCCTTGTCTTCGTGATCCCCGGGGGACGGTTTTTTGTTTGGGCCTGGGCTGGGCGCGCCCGAACCGCCGTTGGCCTGCCCGCGCGGATGTGGGGGAGGGGATGAGCCACCCAAGCTGGCGGGGGCCAGATTTTCGTCTTTTTGGTCAGCAGTCATTTAAGTCAACTTCTCCGCAGCGACGGGGACATCCAGGGAATATATACCACAAATTTTGTCATATATAAGTATTATCTCAAAGCGCATGTTTGCCAAGAGACGAAATATTTGCGAAAATTTACCTCCGCTGCTTCAATCTTTTTCAATAAATGAGACGACCGTGGTAAAATTTAGGAAATTTCCCGGTATCCAGGGAGCTTGTATCAAACAGAAGTTTCCTTTATCCGGAAGGTGTTGGCTATTCAAGGCCGATACGTTCATGATGATGACAGACTTGGATGAGGAATACCCAAGTTGTTCGTGATTTTTGCCCGCCCAGTATGTATCTTAGAGCGTGGACCCCATGAGGTAGGACTCTCAAGTCTTCCTGCCTGACGGAGAATATTGATATGAGTAATACCAACGGCGATAAATTTCCCTATCCGGGTATTCCGACGACCTCGGACGGCGCTGGCGCAGTGGTGTGGCCAGAGACCCATATTACGCAGGGTGCGTGCGCCTATCCGATTACCAGTTCCACCACGATGGGGCAGGGATACCAACTCGAAGTGGCCAACGGAAAGACCAATTTGTGGGGTGAGAAGCTCTTCTTCCTGGAGCTCGAAAGCGAGCACTCCAGCGCGAGCACCTGCGAGGGGTTTGCCGTGGCGGGCGGCCGTGTTTCGAACTTCACCTCGGGCCAGGGTCTGATCCTGATGAAGGAGGTCCTGTACACAATCAGCGGAAAGCGCCTCCCGGTTGTCTTCCACATCGGCGCTCGCGCCCTGACGTCCCATAGCCTGAACGTCCACGCCGGCCATGACGATGTGATGGGCGTCGCCGACTGCGGCTGGGGCATGTTCTTCGCCCGGACGCCCCAGGAAGCCGGCGATCTCGCCCTCATTGCCCGCCGGGTGGCCGAAGACGCCGAAACTCCGGTCCTGAATATTCAGGACGGGTTCCTCACCACGCACACGATTGAAAACGTTTTGCTCCCCGAGCCCGAATTCATGAAAACCTACATGGGGCCTCCCGGCGCGAAAGTCCGGAACCTGATGGATTTTGAGAATCCCATCATGAGCGGAACCGTTCAGAATCAGGATTCCTACATGAAGGGCAAAATTTCCCAGCGGTATTTCTATTCCCGGCTTCCCGCCATCGTGAAGGGTGCGATGGATGAATTTTATGAGGCCACAGGGCGCCGGTACGGGATGATCGACTCCTACCGGATGGAAGACGCCGAATACGCCTACGTCGGTATGGGCTGCTACATGGAGACGGTCCGTGCCACGGTGGACCATTTGCGCAAACAGGGCGAGAAGGTGGGATTCGTCAACGTGACGGTATTCCGCCCGTTCCCGGGTGCGGAACTCGTTGATGCCCTCAAGGGAACGAAGGGGTTCACCGTTTTGGAACGGCTGGATGTTCCCACCGCCCAGTCGAACCCGCTTACGGCCGAGATCAAGGCCTCCTTTTCTGACGCCATGATCGGCACGGACGGCTATCCGAAGATCGACCGCATCCCGATGGTTCATTCGGCCTCGGCGGGGCTCGGCAGCCGCGACGTACGCCCGGGAGATCTCATCGCGGTCATGCGCAACATGATGGAAGGCGAAAAGGGCCTCCGGTATTTCTCTATCGGGATCGAGCACGAGACGGCCCTCAAGGCAGCGGAGGACCCGGATCTCCGGCCCGAAGGCGCCTTTTCGATGCGTGGTCACTCCGTGGGCGGTTACGGCAGCGTGACGACGAACAAAGTCATCGCTACAATCGCGGGCGAGGCTTTTGGCCTCCAGGTCCAGGCCTATCCGAAGTACGGTTCGGAGAAGAAGGGCTTGCCCACCACCTATTACCTCACCATTGCCGATGACGTGATTCGCACCCATTGTGAACTGCACGATGTGGAATTCATCCCCTTGAACGATGTGAATGCGCTCAAGGCAGGGAACCCGCTTATGGGCCTCGCGGAGGGCGGAATGGTCTTCATCCAGACTCCCGAGACGGAAGCAGAGGCCGTCTGGGCGGACATTCCTCCCGCGGCGCAGACCACGATACGATCGCGGAAGGCGCGGGTCATCTATATGGATACCGTGCAAGTCGCGCGGGAGATTGCCAGCGATCCTTCTTTGGAGCAGAGAATGCAGGGCATCGTTCTCCTGGGCATCTTTCTCAGCTCCACGCACTTCGCGAAGGACAAGGGGCTGAGCGAGGAAGATGTATTCGCCAACGTCGAAAAGGTGGTCCGCAAGTATTTCGGAAGGCGCGGCGAGCAGGTGGTTCACGACAACATGGAATGTGTCCGGCGGGGCTACACCGAGAACCGAGAGATTCCGGCCGAGCTGATCAATACGGCAAGCGCGCTGGAAATGGTGGGCTGACGCCAAATACTTTTATCTGAAACTTGCTTTTCTCCCCCGGTGCTTGGGAGGAAAGCGGCTGCCATGGGGTGAATATATGAATGATGCTGGAGCGGTTGGTTCCGCCGGTGCGGTAGAAGAGACGTTTCTGGATATCGCCGATTTTAATGAGCGCGTTGTGGGCGCCTACAACGACGGGACCGCCGAAATGGGGCTCGAAGCGGATGTTATGGTCGCGCGGAGCCTGGTCCCGGCGGGAACGGGAGCGCTTCGCGATTTCAG
>CAMYJL010000129.1 GCA_947258645.1 uncultured Nitrospinota bacterium | reverse complement strand
ATCGGCGCGCGCGACATGGCCTTTCCGCTGCTCAACATGCTCTCGTTCTGGGTTGCCGCGGCGGGCGGCGTAATCATGTTGACGGGATTTTTTGTCGAAGGCGGCCATGCCTCGGCGGGCTGGACGGCTTACGCGCCTCTTTCGATCAAGGCCGAATACACCGGGGTAGAGATGGGTCAAACCCTGTGGGCCCTGAGCATATTTGTGCTTTCCATTGGCTCCCTGATGGGATCCGTCAACTACATCACCACCGTCATCAACATGCGCACCAAGGGGATGACCTGGTTCCGAATGCCCCTGACGGTCTGGGCGCTTTTCATCGTGGCCATTCTTTCCCTTCTTGCGCTTCCCATCCTCGGGGCGGCCGCGGTGCTCATGATCTTTGACCGCGTTTACGAAACAGGATTTTTCGACCCGCAAAAAGGCGGCGAGCCGCTCCTCTGGCAGCACCTGTTCTGGTACTTCGGGCATCCTGAGGTGTACATCCTCATCCTTCCCGCCATGGGCATTTCCTCCGAGATATTGAGCGTATTCGCCCGGAAACCCATCTTCGGCTACCGCGCGATGGTATACGCCATCATCGCAATTGCGTTCATCGGCTGGATCGTCTGGGGGCATCACATGTTCCAGAGCGGCATGAACCCTCGGCTGGGCCAGGCATTCATGACCACGACCATGCTCATCGCGATACCCTCCGCCATCAAGACGTTCAACTGGCTGGGAACCTTGTGGGGAGGCTCCATCCGCTTCACCGTTCCCATGCTGCACTCCCTGGCTTTCGTCTCGATGTTCGTCATCGGCGGGCTCAGCGGAATATTCATGGCTTCCAACACAGTGGACATCTTCATCCACGACACCTACTTCATCGTGGCGCATATTCACTATGTCCTTTTCGGCGGCAGTCTCTTCGGCCTTTTTGCGGGCGTGACGTATTGGTTCCCCAAGATGTTCGGCCGGATGATGAACGAGACGCTCGGAAAGATTCACTTCTGGGTTACCCTGATTTTCTTCAACGTCGCGTTTTTCCCGATGCATATCCTCGGTGTCGGGGGCCACATGCGGCGAATTTACAACCCGCTTCAGTATGACTTTCTGAAAGACATGGAACCGGTCAACGTGACCGTCACGCTTGGCGCCTTGGCGTTGGGCATCGGGCAGGTCATATTTGCCATCAACGTCTTTGGGAGCCTTTGGAACTGGAACGCCAAGTGGTTCCGTTCCGTGGTGAATGTCGTCACCTCTTACCTGTGCGCCTTTATCGGCTACAAAGTGGCGACCTTTGCGCTGGAAGGTCTGACCGATCCGTCTTCCCCCACAATGGGCGGGCGGATTTTCGCGGGCCTCGTCTCTCTCGCTTTTTTCGCCTTGATTTACCGCTACTTGTCGAAAAACATGGGCGAGATCGGCGAGACGGCCGTCCAGAACCCTTGGAACGCCAACACCCTCGAATGGGTGGCCCCGGCCGTTCCACCCCACGGCAACTTCGGGCCCGACCTGCCCCATGTGCACCGGGGTCCGTACGAGTACAGCGTTCCGGGCGAGACCGAAGACTGGGCGCCCCAGACAAAACCCTTGAGCACGGGAACCGCGACCTCTCACTAGAATCTCCCCGGATGTTTCCGGGAGGCACTCATGACACAAAACCGCACAATCATCTATCGCTCGGGATGGCCGCACTATCTGGCCCTTTCGACATCGTTCGCGACAGTGCTCCTGATTCTGGCGGGCGGGCTCGTCACCAGCCTGGGAGCGGGCCTCGCCGTGCCCGACTGGCCCACCACGTTCGGCTACAACATGTTCCTCTATCCCTGGGCCAAGATGGTCGGCGGGATTTTTTACGAACATTCCCATCGCCTGCTCGGATCGCTGGTGGGCTTCCTCACCATCCTCACCGCCGCCTCGCTATGGTGGACGGAGCGGCGGAAATGGCTTCGCGTCCTGGGGGTGATCGCTCTTTTGCTCGTCATCGTCCAGGGCGTCCTGGGCGGTCTCCGGGTGGTGTGGCTCAAACTCGCGCTCGCCATCGTCCACGCCTGCTTCGCGCAAATCTTCTTCGGGTTGATGGTGAGCCTGACGGTGTTGACTTCGAGGGGATGGGCCGGGGATTTTCAGGCCCTTCCCGCCGCGGAACGCCAGAGCCTGCGCCGCCTGAGTCTGCTCACGGCGGGCCTGATTTTTGTACAAACCATATTCGGAGCCGTGCTGAGGCACACGGGCGAGCGGCTCGACGCCCATCTGCTGTTCGCAGCCCTCGCCGCCGTCTTCGTGATTCTTCTGGCTACCAGAATCATCCGGAAACTCCCGGAGCGGCAGGATCTTCACAACTCCGCACATGCCCTGTGGGTTCTTTTGACGATCCAGCTCGCTCTGGGCGCCGGTTCATTCATGGTAAAGTACACGGGAGTGGGTGATGCCGTTACCCCTTCCACAATCGTCCTCCTGACATCGGCCCACGTCGTAGGGGGTGCCCTGATTTTCGCCACGGCGATTTCTCTGGCGCTTCGGCTTCACCGGGAACCTCCCGTGAAATTCGAAGCCGACCTGGAGATGTTTACATCGGAGCAGATTTCCACATCATGATCACGAGCACGGAATCTTTTCGTATCGAACACGCATCCCCCCTCCAGCAGGCCGCGAATTACGCGGCGCTGACCAAACCGCGGATCATCCTGATGGTTCTGGTCGTCGCGGCCGCGGCTTTCTACCTTGCCTCCGCCGGGCGCTTGGACCTCCTCACGTTGACGCACGCGCTGATTGGCCTTGCGCTGGCCAACGCCGGCGCACTGTCCCTGAATCAGGTGGCCGAGGAAGACATTGACGGCATCATGGAACGGACGCGCACCCGCCCCCTCCCGGCCAGGCGTGTGGGCCATAAAAACGCCTTGATCTTCGGCGTGACCCTCATGGGCCTGGGTATTATCTATCTCCTCCTGTTTGTGAACCCCCTGACCGGCCTGCTCACCGCTTTCGCCGGAGTCCTCTACCTCCTGATCTACACACCGATGAAACGCATCAGCTCCTGGAACAGCATCGTGGGCGCCGTCCCGGGCGCGCTTCCCCCGGTCATCGGCTGGGCCGCCGCCGCGGATACGATTTCCGCCGAAGCGTGGATTTTGTTTTCTATTTTATTCATCTGGCAGATTCCGCACGCCCTCGCGATCGGCATCCTCTACCGGGAGGACTTCGAAGCGGCGGGCATCCGGATACTTCCGGTCGAAGAGCCGGACGGCAGAAAATCCGGTCTTCACGCCGTTAATTTCTGCCTGGCACTTTTGCCGGTCGGGATGATGCCCACCCTCACCGGCATGGCCGGCCCGGCGTATTTTCTGGTGTCGTTCCTCCTCGGACTCATCTATCTGGCCTACGCCATTCGCATGGCAAAAGAACGTACCGTTCCGGCGGCGAGGCGGCTGTTCGTTGTTTCGCTGATCTACGTTCCGCTGTGGCTCCTGGTGATGGTGATTGACCGTGCCGGAAACTGAGGGAGAACAACCGGCGACATGACACAAGACAACCTTCAGGGAAAAAACCGCCGCATAGGCATTGGGCTTGCGGTCTTTGTGGTTATGCTGGGCGCGCTGGCGCTGATTTACGGCATTCTGGTGTAAGGCGTTTGCTGAAAAGGACTTTGATCGTGCGCCAGGCGATGTCTGAGGATATTTCTGTCTCTGGCGACAAAATCCGGCCGGGAAACGGAGGGTCTCCACCCGAGGAGCCGCCCGGAAACGGCGGGGGAGGTAGCGACCCCTCCAGGCCCGACATGCCCGCCGACAACCCGCCGCTTGTGGGAAACGCTCAGCTCGCCATGATCGTCTTCATCGCGGCCGAGCTGATGTTCTTCGCGGGGTTGATCGGGGCCTTCCTGGTCTTCCGCTTCAGCGGAAAACCTTGGCCTCCACCGTTCCAGCCCCGGCTTCCGGTCGGGATCACGGCGGTCAACACCGTGTTTCTCCTGATCAGCAGCTTTACCTTCACGCGGGCGAAGCGGGAGCTCCGGCTGGGGAACACGAGCCGCCTCTGCGCCTATCTTTCCATCACGGGCGCTCTGGGCGTGCTGTTCCTGGCAATTCAGGGATACGAATGGGTCAAGCTGCTGAGCTTCGGGCTGACGGTCTCGTCGGGCACGTATGCCTCGACCTTCTACACCATCATCGGGGCGCACGCGCTCCACGTCTCACTGGGGGTCGTCTGGCTGGTGGCCGTGCTGATTCGCTCCTGGCTGGGTTTTTACTCACCCGGCAACGACACGGGAGTGACCGCCTGCGGGATGTACTGGCATCTGGTCGTGGGCCTCTGGCCGGCGCTGTTTTATCTGGTGTACCTGTTGTAGAACAGCGAATTCAAGGCTTTCGTGGACACCCCCCATGGGCGGTGATATATTTGGCCCAAGGAGAAACGGATGAAATCGAGGTATATTTTCACGGTCGTGGCGCTCTGGGCCAGCGGGGTGATTTCGCCGACCGGGTCATGGGCCTGCGCGGTTTGCGGGGTGGATGATTCCGCCTACATCGTGAGCTATTTATTCATGACGGGAATGCCGCTTGCGGTTATGAGCTTCGTCGGAGGGATTTTCATTTATACCCTCCGCCGGAGAAAGAATAAATCTTCAGACGCCTGAACCCGATTGGCGTCTCGTGAATGAACGCTTTGTGAATCGACACAGGAAGAGGGGAGTGTTTTGAGTCAGACAGCCACCATGGAACACGCTGTTGAGCCTGCCGAAACGCCGTTGACGCCGGAAAGCTGGGGAAAAACGGGGATGTGGATCTTCCTCGCGGGAGACGCCATGTCTTTCGGCACCCTGCTGGCCGGCTACGCCATTATTCGTTCGAGCAGTACCAACTGGCCCGTACCCGCCAACGTTCTCGGAATTTCCTTGACCGCATTCATGACCTTCCTGCTGATCTGCAGCAGCGTCACCATGGTCAAGTCACTCGACGCCATCAAAAATGGGGACAAGAGCGGATTCCGGAAGTTCATGGGCCTCACAATAGCGGGAGGCCTGATCTTCCTCGCCCTTCAGGCCTACGAATGGAACGAGCTCATCAACCACAAAAATCTCGGCCTTTCGGAAAACCCCTTCGGCGCGCGCCTGTTCGGAACCACGTTTTACATGATCACCGGCTTCCACGGGATGCACGTGACGGGCGGCGTGATCTATCTCGCCTTCGTGCTGGCCGCCGTGCACAAAAGAAATTACGCGGGCGACTGCTACAACCTGGTCGAAAACGTCGGCCTCTACTGGCACTTTGTCGACCTCGTCTGGATTCTCGTCTTCACCTTCGTCTATCTCCTGTAGGAAACGGATACAGATAGGGCCTTTTCAACCGGCGGAAGCCGGGTTCAAGCAAGGGGAGAAGAAACAACATGGCAACCGGTACGCACGGCGATCATCATGTCAACTACATGGCCATCTTCTGGTGGCTCCTGGCGCTGACGATACTCGAAGTCATGGCGGGCATACCAGCCGCGGGGCCGTCCTACCCGCAGGTGCTGAAAGGCGCCCTGCTCGTCGGCATGGCGCTCGTCAAGGCCGGGCTTGTTGCGTTGTACTTCATGCACCTGAAGTACGATAAAAAGGCGTTGTCCTTTATCGCCCTGATCCCGCTGGTTCTCTGCGTGTTTGTTGTCTTGATGGTGATGCCGGATTTCTAGGGCCAACCGGCGAACTCTTCCCGTTTGAGTCCGGTTTTTTTAAAGAGACTCCCGCCGGGGGGTCTCTTTTTTTGCCCGGCCGTGCGCGGCATGGAACAACCGTGAATATTCTGACCGCTCTCCCGACCGTAAACGCCTGCCTCAATGCCTTGAGCGGAATTCTGCTCGTCCTCGGCTATATCCAGATACGAAAGAAAAACGTCCGGACACATCAGCGCTTCATGATAGGCGCGTTCCTCGTCTCCATCCTCTTTCTCGTCTTCTATCTGATTTATCACTACAACGTCGGCTCGGTCCGGTTCACCGGGCAGGGCTGGGTACGCCCGCTCTATTACGCGATACTGCTCACCCATCCGATTCTGGCGGCCGCGGTGCCCTTTCTCGCGCTGGTCACGCTTTACCGCGCCTGGAGGGGAGACTTCCGGCGTCACCGCCGCATCGCCCGCTGGACGTTCCCCATATGGCTCTACGTTTCGGCCACGGGCGTTCTCGTCTATCTGTTTCTCTATCAGCTGTATCCTGCGACATGAGCGAATTCTCCGGACACTTCGCGGACGGCTTCCGCCTCCTCTGCCCCAACTGCCGAAACCACCCCCTTTTCCGCACTTTCTTCGCGATGCACCCAAATTGCCCGGGGTGCGGATACGTCTTTGAGCGGGAAGCGGGATATTTCATCGGCGCCATCTACATCAACATGGCCATCACCCTTCCCACCCTGGTTGGCGGCTATTATCTGCTGGACTGGTACGCCGGCCCGGCCCTTTCCACGCAATTCATCATCTGGGGCCTGTTTTCCGTATCCTTTCCCGTTCTCTTTTTCCGGTATTCTCGGGGTGTCTGGATCAACCTGGATTACTACTTCACTCATCCAAAAGCGCCCGGCAAGCGCTCAGCGGGAGAAAAAAAATGACACCGGAAATAGCCGTAACGGTCCGGGGCCTGACGCACACCTACGGCGAGCGCATCGCCCTGAACGCGATCAGCTTCGAGGTTCCCCGCGGGGAGATTTTCGGGCTGCTCGGGCCAAACGGCGGCGGAAAGACCACGCTCTTCCGCATCCTCACCACGCTCATGACCCCGTCGGGAGGGGAGGCCAGCATCTTCGGGATTCAGGTCGCCCAGGACCCTGCCGCCATCCGAGGGCGCTTCGGGGTCGTCTTTCAGGAACCCGGCCTCGACCCCAAGCTGACCTGCCTCGAAAACCTGATCCATCACGGCCGCTTTTACGGCATGCGCGGAAGCGGCTTGCGGAACGAAGCCCTCGCCCTCCTCGGCACCTTCGGTCTCGCGGAGCGCGCGGGCGACCTCACGGAAACCCTGTCGGGCGGCCTGCGCCGCCGCGTCGAGCTCGCCAAGGCCCTTCTGCCGGGCCCCGATCTCCTCTTTCTCGACGAGCCGAGCACGGGCCTTGACCCGGGCGCACGGCTGGAGCTCAGCGCCGAGCTCCAGCGCCTCCGGAAAGAACGTGGGACCACCGTCGTCCTCACCACCCACTTCATGGAAGAAGCCGATCGCTGCGATCGCGTCGCCATTCTGCACAAAGGAAACCTCGTCACCATGGGCCCTCCCGAGGAACTCAAGAAAAGCGTGGGCGGCGAGGTCGTCGTCATCCAGGCCCAGGATCCCGCCGGGCTCGGCGAAAAACTCCGGGAGCGCCTGGGCCACGAAACCCGGACCGTGGACGGCTCCCTCCGCCTCGAACACCCGCGCGCACACGAACTCATCCCCCGGATCGTCGAAGCCTTTCCCGGCGAGGTAAAATCCCTCACGCTCGGAAGGCCCACGCTGGAGGATGTCTTCATTCAGAAAACGGGACAGCAATTCTGGAACGCGGAAGAAGAAACAGCAGGGAAGGCCGCATGATGAATATTTTCCTTTTGTCGGTGGGCACTCTCTGGCAGCGCGAAATTATCCGCTTCCTCCGCCAGCGCAGCCGCATCATCGGCGCGTTCGGTCAGCCGATCCTTTTCTGGATTTTGCTGGGAAGCGGTTTCGGCGATTCGTTCCGCCTTCCGGGAACATCGGCGGAAGGAGACTATCTCGAATATTTTTATCCCGGAATTCTCGCCATGGTCATTCTCTTCACCGCCATCTTCTCGACCATCGCCATCATCGAAGACCGGAAAGAGCACTTTCTTCAGGCCGTTCTCGTCGCGCCCGTCCCCCGGTCGGCCATCGTCATCGGCCAGGCCCTCGGCGGGACCACCCTCGCCCTCATCCAGGGCGTGATCCTGCTCACGGCGGCCCCATTCGCCGGAATTCCGATCACCGTCCAGGGCGCTTTAGCGGCTGTCATCGTGATGGCCCTGCTTGCCTTCGCCCTGACCAGCCTCGGTCTCGTTCTCGCCTGGCGGCTCGACTCCACCCAGGGCTTCCACGCCCTCATGAACATGCTTCTGCTCCCGCTCTGGTTGCTCTCGGGCGCCGTCTTCCCCGCCGCAAGCGCCCACCCGCTGCTCGGATGGCTCATGGCCGTCAATCCGGTCGCCTACGGCGTCGCCGCCCTTCGCCGGTGTCTCTACCTCGCCCGGCCCGAAGCGGTCCTCGGCCTCCCCGACCTCGGCCTGTCGCTCCTCGTCACCGTCTTATTCGGATTGCTGGCGTTTCTGGCGGCTGTCCGCTTCGCCGAAAAGAGTGGAGGGTAGGACGCCCCGGCAGAAACTCACCTGAAAAATTCCCGGGGATGGGTGCAGTGGCAACTCAGCCCTTCATGCGATAACGGCAATCTCCGCCCGTCTTGTTCTCATGAGATAGAAGGCAACAGCCGCCATCACCGCGGCGATGAGGCTCGAATTCGCGTATATGGCGGAGAAGCTGACCCCGCTCATGTCCCGCAGCAGCCCCACGCCGTAGGATCCGAACCCGATACCCAGCATGACGGCGGCGATCATCCACCCCGATACCAGCTCCGATATGTCGGGTGACTCCTGCTCGGCGAAGCTAATCCCGAGCGGGAGCATGACGGAACAGGCCAGGCCGCCCAGGGCGAAGACC
>CAMYJL010000128.1 GCA_947258645.1 uncultured Nitrospinota bacterium | reverse complement strand
AAATATATTTGTTGGACCTGGAAGAAATATCCTTCACTTCTGCATCACGAAATCTGGACAGCCTAAGATTTACAAAAAGGGGCTGGTTCTCACCAACCCCCTTTTTCATATCTGGTGCGCGTGGCAGGAGTCGAACCTGCGACTTCTTGCTCCGGAGGCAAGCGCTCTATCCTCTGAGCTACACGCGCCGAATCGTATTCACTTTTTCAAACCGGATAGGACCCCCGGTCCATGAAGAAATCCGGGGTGCCGGTTCCGATTTGTTCCTGATCATTAAAGTTTGCTGTGTGTTCCGTCGCATCTCGGCGCGTTGCCGGTATGCTTGCAGCCGCAGAATGCAATGGTTTCGCCCGCCTTGACATCCATGATAATGGGCCTGAATTCGCTCCCTTTGTGGGAGCCGTCGCAGAAGGGTTGCTTCTGGCTTTTCCCGCAGGCGCACCAAGCGAGATTCCCATCTTCTTCCACTTTGTGGATGTAAGGCGATTTTTGGGCGATTTCGGGTTCTGCCATGAATCTTTTCTCCTGGCCGGGCGGGTGAACGGGAGTCCCCCCTCGAATTTCCGTGGATTCTAGACCGAAACGGAGAACTTGGAAAGAAGCCCGGAGAATGGGGCTCCCTCTTCCCCGGGCGGGAATAAAAAGGGGCCACCCCCCCCTGCCGCAGGAGGGGGAAGCTGATGACCCTCTGTCGCTGCTATTTTCGCTTTCCGGCCAGAAGGGCTAGAAGCCGGTTTCTCCGCGCCAGATCATGCGCGGCCAGGGGATGAGATAGGTGCGAATCGCTTTGCTGAGCTCGCCTCCGTTCGGGTCCGCCGTGATCTCGAGGGCATTCGCCCCGATGATTTCGGGGGTCTGCCCCTGTCCGCTCGTGGGATGGTTCACCGCCATGGCGGTCCAGATGTTGTCGAATGAGATTGCGCCACAGCTTGCCGAACCGCTGCTGCCGCAGTTGATGGAGCGAACGCCTGTGTTGGTCGATGAGGTGGCGTCTCCGACGACGGCGAAATTGATCGGATACTCGTGGGTGGTTGAGCCGTCGTTGGCTACGTAATAGAAGCCGTCCGGATGCCCGTTTGGCGGACCGTTCGCGCCGGAGAGCTTGGTCCGCGGGATCACCCGGAATTCGCTGGCCACAATAGAGCCGACGCCGAGTGTCGAGCCTGTGTGCGGCTTGAACACGAGGGGCGCGCCCGTCATCGAAAAGGTTTTGGCGCCCGCTCCCGATTTCCGGGTCACCAGCTCCATGGTTGTCACCAGCTGGTGGGTCACGCTGCCCAGGGTACTTCCGTCGAATTTGTAGAGGGAGGCCGCCGAGGTGATTGTGGAATCCAGAACCAGCTTCTCCCGGATGTAGTCGCCGGCCCCGTTGCCCATCTCGAAGGACATCGTATCGAGAACGGGAGCGCCGCTGCCGGGGCTGATCACCGCGGCGGAGCAGCTGGAAGCTTCACAGCCGGCATCTGTGTTGGTGTAACCGAGGGTGAAGTAATCGGCCCATTCGAGGTTTCGGATATCGAGAGCGGTCTTGCCCGAAAGATCACCGGCCTGGAACCCCACGCGGAGGTCCATATAGGAAAGGTCGGTGGAGGTGAGACTGATCGAGGTCATCCGGACTTCGTCTGAATTGGACGGAGGCCGGTAGACGTACTGCTGGACCCGGACCCGCTCGCCGCTGCTGCCCTGAAGCACGGCGCCGGCCCGCGCGTCCGCCTGCTGGGCGAGGAGCCCGTCGCGGGCGCGGATGTTGCTCAGGTCGATCTGGTTGTCGACGAGAGAGTACAGCGTTCCGCTGATAAAGCTGGCGGATGAAGTGTCCCGGATTGCCAGGGCCGCCGTGTTCACGATGTCTTCTTCCACCTGAACGGCGTAGGAGAGAAAACCGTTATTGTTCAGGGCGGATCTGCGCCCCGAGGTGTCGATGAGCGCGCTGCCGCTGCCGCCGTCATGCGTGGCGCGGAGCTGGCCCGCCTGAAACCCCCCGTTGAGCGAGTATGCCGATGGGCGCAACCCCCCGCCCCAGATGTCGGTCAAGAGCTGATTGGAAGGGGTTATATCATCAGGAAGCTGGTCCAGATTTACCATCACCTCGTCGGCGACCCTGAAGGTCGAGGGCGTGAGAGCGATGCCGCCGCCTCCGGCCGTGGCCAGAATGTGGTGATCGCCGGCGATGCGGGCCAATTCCACATCCAGCGAATTCACGACCTCCAGACCAAAAGTAGTGAAAGTGCTCTGGGTGTTGTCCGTGAAGAAATCTTTACCGGATTCATTGACGCACGAGCGCAGGTGTTCGTTGCAGTTAATGAACTCCACCGCCTGCGGGACGGTGAGGTTGTCGAGTACTTACCCCACCTGATTGGCAGAGGCCGCAGCGCCGAAGTCGAGGAGCGATTTCAGGATGCTGTCCGGGTATGACAATGTGGCGGGATCCGGCTTGAACCTCGAGAGGACGAGTTCGGCTTCCGCCTGGGTGAGCAGGCTGAGCAGCTCTGTCTGCTGGGCCGCCGTGAGGCCCCCGAACGATACGGCCTGCTGCTCTGCCGTAAGACGCAAAAAGGTGGTCTTGAGGTTCTGGCCCGTGAGACCGGTCAGATCGACCACGCTTGCCGGCGTGGAGCTGGTGGTGAGCGTGTTGTCACCGACGGAGCCGGTGGTGGTGACCTCATTCGTGGCCGTGCCGAGGTCCTCTTCGACGGCCGCGGTGTCGGTCTGCTCACTGGTCTCCCGGTTGGAGTCCACCGTGCTGGCCGCGGACGCGGTGGTTTCGACCTGGACGACATCATCGGTCGCCTCTGTATCGGCCGTTGATACCGAAGCCGTCTGGGTCGGTTCGGTGACCTCTGTGGCCTCCGTGGCCTGCTGGATATCATCATCGGTGGCGGTTGTCGTCTCCACCGTTGTCGTCTCGGTCGTTACTTCGGTGGACTCGCCTGCGTTGACGAGTGTCTCGCCGGAGGAACCGTCCCCGGAAGACGCATCGCCTGCCTCTTCGGTTCCCTTCTCTGCCGGGGCGCCCTGTTCCTGCTCGGCCTTGGAAGTCGGCCTCCGTTCGTTCTGGCCGGCCGGGCGTACGGCCACGGAGCCCTCGAGGGTGATGACGCGGGTTTTGCCCTGCTCATCGACCGAAACGGTGAACTCGGTTCCCCGCACCCCAGTAACGGTGGTGGGTGTGGTGACCCGGAACTTCGAGCCCGGGGCCTTATTTTTCGAAACCTTCACGCGGATTGTTCCCACGGTCACGCGCAGGCTGATCGAACGGCGGTTCGTTTTCGGGTCGTAGATCATCTCATCGATTTTCAGAGCCGTGTCTTCGCCGATGGTGAGAACGCTGCCGTCGTCGAGTTGAAGCTCGAGCCGGGCGCCGAAATCAGTTTCGTCCAGATCGCGGAAGAGAACGGGTTCGGCGCCGGTCAGTTTGATGGATTTTTCTTTCCCATCGCGCGTAACGGAGATGTCGCCCTGGAACGCTTTGATGTGACCGATGTCGGCCTTATTCAGGACGCCTCGTTCCTTGAGGTAGGCTTTTTGCTGCGCGAGGCTCTTGCCTGGCGAACCGCCAGCGAGGAGATGGGTCAGGGTAATGTACTCGACCCTCGAAAGGGGCTGTTCGGGCTTGCTGCCCAGGAGCGTCATGACGCCCTTGTTTGCGAGGGATTTGGCGACGGCCTCGTAGCGCTTCTCCTGGTCGAGCTTTTCGATATCATTGGGGACGAATTTACGGGCGGCGGGAGGCCGCTTGAGCTTGTCCAGGAAGTAGCGCTGGACGAAGGCGCCCTTGGTCACGCCGCCGGGCGCGGCGGCCTGTCCCCAGCTGGAGGCGGGGAACATTCCAGCCGCAAAGACGGAAAATATTGCCGCAGCGAAGATGCGGAATTCAACCTTTTGGAGCATGTCGTTCATCCTTCCTTTCCGATGAGTCACCTTCGAAAAGTCTTTATGCTCAGTGTTTCTCCGGGATTTCAGCCCATTTGATGCGGGTCGTTTCGCCCATATCAACGGCCTGGGCAGTACGCGGCTTGCCTATCGGAGTGACCGCCCGCCGCCTTTCCGGGAGAAGTAGTGCAAGCCTCGGACCAGCTTCGCCGGCGGGGTGAGGGACGGTGTGAAGCAGGACACTTTCTGGGAAAATATAGTGACTCTTGATTGGATAATTTGAATTGAGAGAAAAGCGGGAGTCCCGGACCGGGATTCGATGTGAGGCCTTCGCGGCGGGGTGAACCCGGGGAGGAAAAAGACATGCCGATGAAGAAAACACCGCCGGGGAAGATACTTCAGATTCTGGAAAGGACGTATCCGGACGCCAAATGCACGCTGGTGTACCGGAATCCCCTTCATTTACTCGTCGCGACGATCCTCTCGGCGCAGTGTACGGATGAGCGCGTCAACAAGGTCACGCCGGGCTTGTTCCGAAAATACCGGACGGCGGAAGCCTTCGCCCGATCGGGCCAAAGTGAGCTTGAGAAACATATCCATTCCCTGGGATTTTACCGCCAGAAGGCGAAGTCCATCCGTGCGTGCTGCCAATCGATTGTCGATGACCACGGCGGAGATGTTCCTGACAGGATGGAAGATCTGGTGAAGCTTGCGGGTGTCGGGAGGAAAACCGCCAACGTGGTTTTAAACGAGGCCTTCGGGGAAGCGGCCATCGCCGTGGACACCCACGTCCTTCGGACGAGTAACCGGCTCGGCTGGATCAACACGCGCGAGCCGGTGAAGGCCGAGTTTCAGATTATGGAATTGATCCCGGAAAAATGGTGGCCCCGCTTCACGATGCTCATGATATTTCACGGGAGGAATTGCTGCACCGCGCGGAATCCAAATTGCGCGGCGTGCCCCGTGGCCCGCCATTGTCCTTACTGACACGAGAATTCTGCCTGAAAAAGCTATTTCCCTTTTTTCGTGTCCGATTCGGATTTCCGCGGCGGGGCCGGGACGCGAATCCTCGTCCCCACTTCAATATAATCGGGATGCTCGATCCGCTTCCGGTTGAGGCGAAGCAGGGTTTTGGTACTGGTGCGGAATCGTCTCGCGACTTTGGCCAGCGTGTCGCCCCGCTTGATTCGGTACACACGGTAGGATCTTCGTGGCCCGGTCTTACGGTCCTTTCTTACTGACGCGCGGCTCTTTCTGGGTACGCGGATGACGTCGCCGATTTCGATGACACTTGGATGCTCGATTCGATTGTAATTGAGCCCCATCAGCGTTTTCAGCGTTGTTCCGTAACGATTGGCGATTTTGGCCAGCGTGTCCCCCCGGCGGACCCGGTACAGGTTTTTCTTTTTGGGCGGCGTTCTCTTTTTGGAGGCGCTCTTCTTGAGAGCCCGGCGTTTCTTTTGGGGGATGGGCCGGGGTGAAATTTCCCGGGCTTCGCGGCGCGGCCCGAGATTTTTCTTGTTCCCGGCGTTTTTGCCGGGGCTTTTGGTTTTTCCGGGTGGCGGCGGATTCATTTTGAAAGCCGATTTTGCCTCGTTTGCCTTCATCGGCGGTTTTGGAAGGGCGTCCACGCGGCGCACCCTGATATGGGACAGGATTTCGTTGCCCTGGCTTTCCTGGAAGTAGAACTCCTCGACGCCGTAGCCGACGTTGACGGAAGCGGGGTTGAGCTCAAGGGCTCTGTTAAGCTCGGCGCGGGCGCCCTTGTTGTCCCCCTCTATTTCGAGAATTGCGGAGAGATACACCCGGGGGAGGGTCAGCTTGGGGTTCAGCCGGATGGCGTTGCGCAATTCCTTCTTGGCGGCCCCGTGGCGGCCTTGTTCCTGATGCAGGGCGCCGATGAAAAAGTGGGGCTCCGCCATTCGAGGGTTGGCGGCGGCGGATTTCTGGAACGACTTGAGGGCTTCGTCCCGATCCAGAGAGAGGTACTGCAACACGCCCATGTTGTAGAGCGCGAGCGGATCGCGCGGATTGTGCTTGAGCGTGGTCTGGAAATATTCCCGGGCTTTTTTGGTTTTTTTCTGCTTGCGGTAGATGATGGCCAGGTTGTAGTAGCCGTCTACGAATTTGAGGTCGCTTTTGACGGCCCGCTCGAACAATTTGATCGCGCCATCGATGTCTTTCTTGTTGTAGGCAATAACCCCGAGGCGGAAGTTGGCCTCGGGATGGCCGGGACAGAGGTCGAGCGCCTGCTGGTAATAGCGGACGGTCAGGGGACTGTCATCCTGAAAGCCGTTCGCCTGTTTGACGACGTATGTCGCCCGGGCGCACTTGTGCAGCCTCGCCGCCGCTTGTTTGGGAGAAATGCTCGGCCCGGACTGAAGGGGGTCGAATGACTTCTTGCTTGGCTCGGGGGGGACAGTCTGTTCGATGTCCCGGGGTGGTGCCTGATTCGGCGCGGCGGGACCGGCCAGGACGGCTGCGGGCAGCGCCAATGCACCTGTCAGGATAACTCCCGCCGCCAGAATCGGTCGGGGGAGGGTTTTCCATAGAGCCTGTCGTGTCACGTACCGTCCTGTCGCGTCACATTGCGTCACGGAAAGAGAGCCTCAGTGCGGCCGGCAGGGGCGGGCGGCCAAGAAGATATTGTTTTTATTGTATTTGGATGTGACCACTCGGCGCAACATCAATGTGAGGGGAATTGCGGGTTTTCCACCACGCCTGAATCTTTTCCCCGAGACCGGGGGCAGACCGATCCCGGTAGGTATACCGGACCCGATAGGCGGGAGGCCCGATTTTCATCAGGCGGCGAAGGTCTATCGGGGTTCCGATGATGATAGCGTCGCATTTGGCCCTCGCGATGGTTTCTTCCATTTCTTTGACTTGCGGCTCGCCGTAGCCCATGGCGGGAAGAACGGCCCCCAGATTTTCATATTTCTCATAGACCGCTTTTAACGAGCCCACGGCGTAGGGGCGCGGGTCAATCATATTTGCCCCCGCGGCCCGGGCGGCGAGAAAGCCCGCTCCGTAAGGCATGCCGCCGTGCGTGACGGTCGGTCCGTCCTCGATGACCAGCACGCTCGCCCCTTGAACGCTGGCGTTGCTTTCCAGCTGGATGGGCAGAGCGGCGTCGATGATCTCGGCTTCCGGGTTCATCTCCTGGACGGAGCGGCGGACCGCTTCGATTTGATCCGGGGCCGCTGTGTCCGATTTGGAGACGACAACGATGTCCGCCATCAGCAGGTTTGCCTCTCCCGGATGATACGATTTTTCATGTCCCGGCCGGTGGGGGTCGACGAGCGTGATCTGAAGGTCGGGGACGAAAAAGGAAAAGTCGTTGTTCCCGCCGTCCCATATGATGATGTCGCTTTCGGCTTCCGCCTCCTGGAGAATCTCTTCGTAGTCCACGCCGGCAAAGACGCTGCTGCCTGCTTCAATGTACGGTGCATATTCCTCGCGCTCTTCGATCGTGCACGCCGCCGCGTCGAGATCCTCAAACGAGGAAAAGCGCTGGCTCCTCTGACGCAGCAGGTCGCCATAGGGCATGGGGTGGCGCACTGCGGCCACCCGCAGCCCCATCTCGCGGAGAACGGCGGCGATATGGCGGCTGACCGGGCTTTTTCCGCATCCCGTTCGCACGGCGGTGACGGCGATAACGGGTTTTCGGCTGGGGATCTGGGTCTCGCGAGGCCCGAGGAGGATGAAGCTGGCTCCCGTGGCGAGGGCGCGGCTCGCTTGATGCATCACAGCCTGATGGGAAATGTCACTGTAGGAGAACACCACTTCCCGTACGCCGTTTTCGGCGATCTGTTTTTCGAGTTCGGATTCGGAGACGATCGGAATTCCCTCCGGATAGAGAGGGCCGGAAAGTTCGGGCGGGTAGCGGCGGTTCTCGACATTCGGGATCTGCGTGGCGGTGAAGGCGACGACCCGGCGAGAGGCGTCTCCCCGGTAGCGGACGTTGAAGTTGTGAAAATCTCTTCCCGCGGCGCCCATGATCAGGACGTGAACCAGCTCGGCCATGAATGTCTCCGCGTCGAGGGAGGAGTTTTATTTTTCTTTTTTGGTCTCTTCAATCTTCTCGCGGAGACCGGGGAAAGTGGCCAGGACGCGCTCGAGGCCGCCTCGGGCGAGCGTGTCGTTGTCCTGCCAGAGGAAGCCGTGTTTCGCGTACCGGGGGAGGAGGAGCAGGTTGTCGAGCAGATAAATCTGCTCCTCATCGAAGCTGGCCTGCCAGAGGATGGCGCCGTCCTTGGCGCTGACGAGGTAGGCCGTGTAGGTCACGTGCGAGCCCTTTTCGCCGAGGAGGGCGTTTCCCGATCGGTTCCGGTAGCTCGTGACGACGCCGGTGAGGAAGGCATCGAGATCAGGCTCTTCCGCCGCGGCGGCCGAGGACTTGGCCACGGTTCCTTTCGCGGTTTTCTTGTCGGGCTCGGGCGCGCCTTCAAAATATTCGCCCGGGTAGAGCAGGTCGAGGTTGGTCACGTAGGGCTGAATGCTCGAGACGAAATTGCTGATCTTCTGTTTGAGCCATTTGTCGTCGTTTTCCCGGTTCCGGACGCCCCCTTTCCGTTGCCCCTGGAGGCGAAACTGGAATTGCAGTTCCTCGTCTTCGTCCTCCGGCGGGGGAGGCTGCACATCATAGCGGGGCGATGTCGACAGGCCTTCGTAGAAGATGGTGGCGATTTTTTGTCCCGCGTTGGGGGTGTCCGACTCGTTCCGGAAGGCGAGAACGCCGATTCGCTTGAGTTTGAGATTTTCGATTTGGGGCGAAGTGCTCGCGGACACGCCGGGGGGC
>CAMYJL010000127.1 GCA_947258645.1 uncultured Nitrospinota bacterium | reverse complement strand
CCCGGACGAGGGTGGTTTTTCCGGCGCCGTTCGGCCCCACGAGGGTGACGATCTCCCCTGGGCGGACGGCGATGTCGACCCCGGTGAGGACGGGCTGATCGCCGAAGCCGTGCGTGATTCCCGTTCCTTCAATAACAGGGGTGGGACTTGTGGATTCGAAAGTGGGGGGGGGCATGGCTTACTCCGCTTCCCGGCAGGCGGGGCAGAGGCCCCGGACCTCGACGACGGGGGCGTCCACGGCGAAGCCCGCTTTTGATGCGCCGCGCGAGATGGCCCGGTCGATCTGATCGTCCTGAAGCTCGGCGGCCGCGCCGCAGGCGTTGCAGATGAGAAAGTGCGCGCCGTGGGGGGTGCCGGGAAGATCGCAGCCGGTGTAGGCGTTCAGGCTGGAGAGGCGGTGGACGAGCCCGTGCGCCATCAAAAACTCGAGCGCGCGGTAGACGGTGATGGGGGCGGTTCGCCCGCCGCCCGCGTTCAGGCGCTCAAGGATGTCGTAGGCCCCGACGGGGACGTGGCTCTCCCAGACGATGTCCAGCACGCGCCGGCGCATCTTCGTGAGCCGCGATCCGCGTGAGGCGCAGATCTGCTCGGCCTTCTCAATGGCATCGGCGACGCAGTGGCCGTGGTCGTGTTCCTCAGGGAGGAAGAGGGCGGGCGTTTTCGGGCGAGTCATGGAACCATTTCTCCTTGGGTATGTATTTATTAGTATTATTTTATTATATATTATATTCGCTTATTCGATATGACCCGGAAACCGCCAGGCCGCAAACGGCGAGGCCGCCTTCTATGAAGCGCCCAACCAGCCGGGGCGGGAGCTGACCTGTTTCAAACTGCCGGATTCCTCAGCGCCGGGCGGCGACCCCCCCTTGCGGCACCGACTGTGTTGCCGCAAGGTACCGGGCTGGGGGCCGCCTTCCGTTCGCCGCGTATTTTCTGTTCCGGTCCTGCCTTCATGCCGCCGGGTGGATATCCCCTCCGGTCCGTGCCCTGGCGATACGAAAGAAGCCGGGTCGCCCGCCACGAATTGTTATGTTATAACATTTCAGATGGCGGGGCAAGGGCGGATTTTTACGCTTCACCCCGCTTAACCCGTTTTTTTCCAAAGATATCCGATGGATGGGGATGAGAGGATGAAGCGTTTCGTCTGGGCGGCTGTGGCGATCGGGGGGATGGCTTTTCCCGGGGCCTCCGCCGCGGCGCCCGGGGTGGTCGTGAGCATCAAGCCGGTGCACGCGCTGGTGGCGGGGGTGATGAAGGGCGCGGGCGCGCCCCGGCTCCTCGTGCGCGGGGCGGCCTCGCCCCACACCTATTCGCTCCGGCCCTCGGACGCGCGGGCACTCCGGGGGGCGCGGCTTGTGTTCTGGATGGGCGGGGGGATGGAGCAGTTTCTGGAAAAGCCGTTGAAATCGCTGGCGCATCGGGCGCGCGTCATCGATGTAACTGAAATAAAAGGGCTTACGCTCCTTCCCGCCCGTCGGGGGGGCCTTTGGGGCCCGCATGTGACGGATGGTGACGCCACAGGACGCATGAACCCGCACGTCTGGCTCGACCCCCTGAACGCGGGGGCGATCGTGCGGGGCGCCTCGGACGCGCTGGCGGAAGCCGACCCTGAAAACGCAAGGACCTACCGCGCGAACGGGGCTGAGCTCGTCCGGCGCCTCGCCGCGCTGGACCGGGCGCTTCGGGCGAAGCTCGCGCCGGTGGCCCGGACGCCCTATGTCGTCTTGCATGACGCCTATCCCTATTTCGAGAAGCGCTACGGCTTGAGCCCGGCGGGGTCGGTGACGGTTTCGCCCGACAGGCCGCCCGGCGCCCGGCGGATCTCCCGAATCCGGAAAAAGCTTCGGGCCCGGGGAGCGGTCTGCGTGTTCGCCGAGCCGGAATTTCGCCCGGCGCTGATCCGGACGCTGGTGGCGGGCACGAATGCGCGGACGGGCGTTCTCGATCCGCTCGGGGCGGGCCTCCCCCCGGGCCCGGACATGTATTTTTCGCTGATGCGGGGACTGGCGGACTCCCTCGTGCGGTGCCTCGTCCCGTCCCGCTCCACCGGAGATTCCCCCTTAAAATAGGCGTTTTTGAATTATTGGGACCTCAAGTCACCCTCCTCCACGCCGATAAGAAAAGGAAGTGGGAGGGAGTTATCCGCCTTGGGCTGGATGCTCCCTCTTTGGAATGAAGTTAATGCAGATAATTCGGCAATGATGGAGGGAATTAGCGTGGACTGGCTTTCGGAGGAGCACCCGAGCGTTTCCTGGGAAGTGAACGAGTTCGTCGGCGATCTGAGCGATCGGCTCGTCTGGCGACTCGGCGTTCAGACCCGGCCCAACTGGGAACTGGATTTTTTCCTGAGGGCATTGGACGATAACGGCGTTTGTACCGTCATCATCGAAGATCCCAGGGGCGAGGTGGTCTATTTTCCATGCCGCCTTTCCTCTCATTTGCTTGCCGCGTGAGCATTTCATCGGCAGTCGTGTTCCAGTAGCATCTTTCCCACTCCTGAGCCGATCGCGCCCTTCTTCGAATCCGTTTTCCAGGCGGGTTTGTGGAAGGGCGCTTTTTTTTGGAAGATGTCGCCACGATGAAGGGGTGCCCGTGGGCATTCTTCCTTTCCGGGGGGTTCGATTTGCTGGAACTGGCGGGAGTCTCGAAAACCTTCGGCACACTCGAAGCCCTCAAGCCCCTTTCCCTGAATATTTCCCCCGGCAAAACAGCGGTCTTGATCGGCCCGAGCGGATGCGGCAAGAGCACCATTCTGCGCATCCTGATCGGCCTCATCGCGCCGGATGCGGGCGAGATCCGGCTGGACGGTGAAGCGGTGGGGCCGCCGAATCTCCTCTCCGTCCGCCGGAAAATGGGCTACGTCATTCAGGACGGCGGCCTTTTTCCGCATCTCACCGCCCGGGGCAACGTTACGCTCATGGCTCGCTACATCGGGTGGGGCGAGGAGAAGATCGGCGCGCGGATTCACGAACTTTCCGAACTGACGCAGTTTCCCGAGGACGGGCTCGATCGCTATCCGGCCCAGCTCTCGGGCGGCCAGCGCCAGCGGGTGAGCCTCATGCGCGCGCTCATGCTCGATCCGGAGGTGCTCCTCCTCGACGAGCCCCTGGGTGCGCTCGACCCGATGATCCGCGCCGGGCTTCAGGACGATCTGCGCCGCATCTTCCAGCGCGTCCGGAAGACGGTGGTCATGGTCACGCACGACATCGGCGAGGCGGGTTTTTTCGGGGACACGATCTTCCTCATGCGCGAGGGCGCGATCCTTCAGGAGGGCACGCTGGAAGCGCTTGTCCGGCGGCCCGTGGACGAATTCGTGACGCGTTTCATCAACGCCCAGCGAAGCCCGCTGGAATCGCTTCGAGGCGGGGAGGGTGGAGGATGAAAACGCGTGCGGCGCTTCTCTCCTTCCTGATGGCGCTCTCTCTCTCGCTCACTGCCGCGCCGCTCACCGCCGCGGAGATCAGGGTCGGCTCCAAGAAATTCACCGAGTCCGTCATTCTGGGCGAGGCGCTCTCGCATCTCGTCCGGAGCGCGGGCGCCACGGCCCGCCACCGGCGCGAGCTGGGCGGGACGCGCATCCTCTGGGGCGCGCTTCTCTCGGGCGAGTTGGACATCTATCCCGAGTACACGGGGACGATCGCCCAGGAAATCCTGGCCGGCCGGAACCTCCGAACGGAGGCGGAGATCCGCGCCGCGCTCGCGAAGCAGGGCATCCGAATGAGCCGTCCGGCCGGGTTCAACAACACCTACGCCATCGGCATGAAGAAGGACGTCGCCCGCCGGTACGGAATCAACTCGATTTCCGACCTCAGGAAACATCCGAATCTCTTCTTCGGCTTTACCAACGAGTTCATGAACCGGGGGGACGGCTGGCCGAGTCTCCGTGACCGGTACCGGCTGCCGCACAAAGGGGTCCGCGGGCTGGATCACGATCTCGCCTACCGGGCGCTCGAGAGCGGGAGCATTCAGGTCATGGACCTCTACTCGACCGACGCCGAGATCCGCTACTATGGCCTGCATATTCTGAAAGACGATCTGAAGTACTTCCCGGTCTATAACGCCGTCATCCTCTACCGCGCCGATCTGGAGCGCCGCGCGCCCGGAGTGGTGAAGTCCATCCAGCGCCTCGAGGGCCGGATACCCGAGGGGGAGATGGTCCGCATGAACGCGCGGGCGAAGCTGAACAAGGTGCCCGAGTCGCGCGTCGCCGCCGATTTTCTGGCGAAGGCGTTCCAGATGAACGCCCGCGTCGCGGAAGCGGGGATGTGGGGGCGCTTCGCCCGCAACACCCGGGACCATCTCTATCTCGTGGCGATCTCACTCGGCGCGGCGATCCTCGTCTCGATCCCGCTGGGCATCCTCGCCGCCAAACGGGCGGCGGCGGGCCAGATCATTCTCGGGGTCGTCGGAATCGTCCAGACCATCCCCTCGCTCGCGCTGCTCGTTTTCATGATCCCCCTGCTCGGCATCGGCGGTCCCCCGGCCATCATGGCGCTCTTTCTTTACAGCCTGCTCCCCATCGTGCGGAACACCTACGCCGGGCTGCACGACATCCCCGTGCACATACGCGAATCCGCCGAGGCGATAGGCCTTCCATCCGGCGCAAGACTCCGCCTCGTGGAGCTCCCCATCGCCTCGCGGTCGATCCTCGCGGGGGTCAAGACCTCCGCCGTCATCAACGTGGGCACGGCGACGCTCGGCGCCCTCATCGGTGCGGGCGGATACGGGCAGCCCATCCTCACCGGCATCCGCCTGGACGACGTGGGGCTGATCCTCGAGGGGGCCGTTCCCGCCGCCGCCCTTGCGCTTATCGCGCAGGGCGCGTTCGAGCTGGCCGAGCGTTTCTTCGTTTCAAAAGGCCTGCGCCTGAAGACTCAGCCGTAGCCGCCGCGTGAAATCCTGAAATTTGCTTCATTGGGCCGAAGCCGGTACTCTTGCTCTTTCATCTTTCGTGTTCATTGAGATCATTCCGTGAACAAACGCCCGGCGGCCCGCGTCGCCGGGCTTTTCCTCAGAGGGCTGCGTGATTACCGACGATAAGAACGACGATACCGATTCAGAAAGCTCGCTCAAGCTGCTCGACTATGAGCCGACCGCCGATGATTTTCTCGAAGAAGCGCTCGCCGGCCTGAGAAAAAGCCAGAAAACGCTTCCGTGTAAATTTTTCTACGACGAGCGGGGCTCAAAGCTCTTCGACCGGATCTGCGAGCTGGACGAGTACTACGTGACGCGGACCGAGATCGGCATCATGAACAAATACGCGGGCGAGATGGCGGAGGCGATCGGGCCGGACAGCCTCATCGTCGAGTACGGAAGCGGCTCGGCGACGAAGACCCGCATCCTTCTGGAACACCTCCAGTCTCCCGCCGGGTGCGTCCTCGTGGACATCTCGCGGGAGCATCTGCTTCGCGTGGCCTCCGGCATGGCCGGGGAATTTCCGGAGGTCGAGATTCTTCCCGTCTGCGCGAACTTTACCGAGCCGTTCGAGCTTCCGGAAACGAAAAAAAACGCGGCCCGCGCGGTGGGCTATTTTCCCGGCTCCACGATCGGCAACTTCGTGCCGGAGGAAGCGAAACGGCTCCTCGGAAACATCGCCGAAGTGTGCGGGGAGGGGGGCGGCCTCCTGATCGGCGCGGACCTCAAAAAAGACGTGCAGCTGCTCGAAGCCGCCTATGACGACAGCGCAGGTGTGACGGCGGCGTTCAACCTGAACCTCCTCACGCGGATGAACCGCGAGCTGGACGCCGATTTCGAGGTGGATCGCTTCCGGTTCCGCTCGTTCTACAACGAAGAAAAAGGCCGGGTGGAGAGCTATCTGGTGAGCGGGTCGGCGCAGACCGTTCATGTGGGCGGCGAGGAATTCCGGTTCGAAAAAGACGAAACCATCCACACCGAGAATTCCCACAAGTACAGCCACGATGATTTCGCCGCGCTCGCGGCGGAGACCGGCTTTCGCGTCGAAAATGTGTGGATGGATGAGAACAGGATGTTCAGCGTGCAGTTTCTGAGCGTCGCTTAGCCCCGCTACGAAAGCTCGCCGATCAGCTCTTTCCAGCGGCGGCGCTCGGTTTCCGGCGCGACCGTGGGCTTGATGTCCCGCTGCCAGTTCTTGAGCTTGCCGTAAAAGTCCGCGTCGTTCTCCGCCCGTTCCATCAGGGACGCGAGCTTTTCCGTGTCTTTCGGCGGGAAGAAGCCAGGATAATCCTCTCCCAGAAGACCGATCGAGCCCGGGATTCGGGAGGCGAGCGTCGGGACGGCGCAGGCGATGGCCTCACAGAGCGCGTTGGCGCCGCCTTCCATCTCCGAGCTGAGCACATGCAGCCGGCTCCGGGCGAGGATGCGGACCGCCTTCCACCGGGGTATTTCGCCAACCCACCGGTAGCGTGGGTTCGAGGCCCCCTCGCTGCGCGCCTCTTCTTCCATCTCCCTGCTCAGCGCCTGGCCGATGTGTGTTATTCGGATGTTGGATGACGATTTCAGGAGGCGCGAGGCCTTCGCCGCGCGGAAGGGGTCTTTCACCGGCCGCATGTGGCCCAGGACGCAGACCTCGAACACATCTTTCCGCGGCTGGAAGTCTCCAACGGGCGCCTTGAAGGACTGAACGATGACGCGGGCCTTTTTCTGAAACCGCTCGGGAAGCTCCTTGATTCCCATCGACTGCAGTACAACAAGCCGGGAGGCGAGCTCGAGCGATTTTTTGGCGTTCGCGTCGGTGCGGATATCTTTGTAGAGGTCGGTTCCGGTGAGGGTGAGGATCAGGGGCAAATCCGGGTGCTCCTCCCGGAACCGCCGGATAGACGGAAAACTCCTCCGGGCGTGAAGCGCGATCATCAGATCGCATTTACGCCCCTGGTATTCCTCTTCGATACGGACCTTGTGCCCCAGCCCCCGGAGGAAGCGCGCGCTGGAAATCGCCGTGACGCGGTTCCCCTTCCGGGAATGAGGCGGTGCGGGCGTGATCAGTGAAATCTTCATAGGTTTCAAAGTACCGGCCCTTCGCCCGCGAGCGAAAAAACCCGGCGGCATTTCCTCTTGTGGATTAATCTATAACGCGCATGTCCGGAACCCGGCCCAGACGTCTTTCCGCTCGGGGGTGTAATAGTTCCGGTAGAGATTGCGGACGAGCCGCGAGCGCGTGGCCCAGGCCCCCCCGCGGAGCACGTAGCGGGAATGGAACCAGGGCTCGGAGTAATCTTTATATGGGTCCACGACGAAGCCCGGGAAGGGCCGGAAGACGCTGCTCGTCCACTCCCAGACGTTGCCCAGCATCTGGCGGCAGCCGAAAGCGCTGTCGCCCTCGGGGAACGCGCCGACATCGGCGCAGCCCATCTCCAGCCAGTCGAGGTTGGCCCGCCCGGATGTGGGCGGCTCGTCGCCCCAGGGATAGCGCCGCTTGCGCGCGGAGAATCCCCAGCCATCCGGCTCGCCCGAGGCGGCGAGCTCCCACTCGGCCTCGGTCGGCAGGCGGCGGCCCGCCCAGCGGCAGTAGGCCTGGGCTTCGTACCAGTTGACGTGCACGACCGGGCGGTGCGGCTCGAGCGGCACCCATTTATCGAAATCGCGCCGCTCCCAGCCGCCGTTTCCGGCCCTGCGCCAGTGGACGGGATGCGCCCGCCGGGTTTGATCGGATTCCAAAAGGTCCAGCCAGCCCTCGACGTTCCATAGCTCCGGCGTGTCGTAGCCGCCGTCGTCCACGAACGCGGCGAACTCCGCCTGGGTGACGGCGGCCCTAGCGATCGAGAAGGGCTTGATCTCGACCGGATGCGCCCACTTTTCGTTGTCGAAAACGAAAGGCTCTTCCTTGGGCGCGCCGAGCATGTAGATGCCACTCGGGACCTCGACGTCGCCCGGGCAGGGGCCCCCGCCGGTCTCGGCGCCGTTGCGGTTCTGTTTCGTGAAGTCGAGAAGGCCGACCGGCATCGGATAGCCCAGCGTCTGGCGCGTGTAGGTGAAGGCCTCGGTGTGCATGTCCTTATGGTAGACACCGTACATGACGTGGTAGGCCTCCTCATCGGAGAGGTCGTCGCTCTGGAGGCGCCCGATCAGATTTTCATTCACCTTCCCCATGTAGGCGTAGGCCTCTTGCCGGGGAGGGAGGGGAATTTTCCACCGGGTTCCGTGATGCACCTTCATGGAGTCGTATAAGGCATCCTCGTTTTCGAGAATCGGCCCCCGCCCCCCGATGTCGCGGAGCACCCACCGCTCCTGGAACCAGGCCATGTGGCCGATCTCCCAGAGCAGGGGATTGACGCAGATGAGCGGCGGTCCCAGCAGTTGATCGTCCGAAAGGTCGGCGATGAGCTCCAGCGTGCGCGCCTGCGCGTCGCCGACCCATTCCGCGAGTTTCGCGGGTGATTTCATCTGAATATCTCCATCGCTTGGCCGAAATGGTTCACCTGATTTCGAATTATCTTACCCAGCCCCCGGCGCGATTGTCCAACCGGCCGCCATGGCGTGGTTTCAGGGTTCGATTTCAGTGCTTTGGTGGGGAATTTTCACGCCATTTGCCCCCGCGCGGAGGTTCCCGGATGATTCAGTCTCAAAAATTATTGGGTGTTCATTCGAATGGCAGGAGGTCGTAAATGAAAATATCCCGTGTGGATCATTTCGTTCTCACGGTCGCCTCGGTCGAGACGACGTGCGCGTTCTACGAGCGCGTCCTGGGCATGAAGGCCGTCACCTTCGCCGG
>CAMYJL010000126.1 GCA_947258645.1 uncultured Nitrospinota bacterium | reverse complement strand
AGAGACTCTCTCCCGCGATCATGGCCTCGAGGGACTTCGGTACTTTGACTGTCTTGAGGATCCCGAGCACAGCGACCGGATCCGTGGGTGAGATGAGAGAACCGAACACGAGGGCGTAGGCGAGCGGCAGGTTCATCCCGATCAACCCTGCCGCGAAGTAGATGGTAAAGCCGATGAGGAACGTGGAAGTCAGGACACCCGTCGTGGCCATTGAGCCGATCGCCCACCTGCGGCTCAGCAAGGTGCCGAGGTCCACATGGAGGGCCCCCGCGAAGAGCAGAAAGCTGAGCATCCCCTTCATAAGCGTATCAGGGAAATCGATCTGCTCGAGAACGGCGCGAACAGTCGCCTGAATCCCCAGCCCCGGGAAGATCGCGTCGAGCGCAATAACGCCGAGCGAGGCAAAGAGCGCGATCACGACCAGGCCGATCGTGTGGGGCAGGCGCAGCCAGCGGTGGTTCAGGTACCCGAAAACTGCCGCGAGGGTGAGGACGATGGTGGCGATTCCGAATATGGAAGATGTCATTCTCTCAGGCGTCCTTTTCGGCGGAGCTCATACCCCAAAATCCTTGATCTTGGATTCGCCGAGGCCGAGCGCGTGGCCCATCTCGTGGAGCAGGAGGTTTCCCATGTAGGGGCGGTAGGCCGCCGCGTTTCCCCGGCAGTGCAACTTCATCGGGCAGGCGTAGATCTCGATCGCCTGCATTCGGGGAATCCAGACCGCGAGCGGCAGCCCCCCCACGTCCTTCACCGTGCCGGGCGAGGGAAGATCCACCAGACGCACCGGAATGCCACGCTCCGTGATCTCGCGGAGCATGTCGGGATGAATGTCCTCCGCAAGGACATCAGCGAGGAGGCCCTCCATCCCCTCGATCTCCTCCTCCGAGACTTCCGGGTAATAGTTGTGCAGGAATTCGGAGAGCTCCTCCTCATCCTCGGGCAGATCGCGCTCCGCCTCGATCTCCTCGGGCGTCTTGGCCAAATTCCGGTAGTCTTCCATCTTCGTCCGGCTCGCCACGAAAGAGTAGAGCAGCACCCCCATCAGGATGAAAAACGCGAGCCAGAGCAGCCCGAGGATCGGGTCGATGATCGGCTTCCACCACCACCAGTAGAGAAAATCCCAGTCGCCCAAAACGCCCTCCGCGCTCAAACAATCCGACCGTGATATGTCATACTACACACGATTCCGGACCTCAGTGCCACCATCCCTACAGGAGAGAACCCTTGAGCGAAGAATTCGAACGTGCCCGCCCCCGCTCGAAAGCCCTGTACGAACGCGCCCGGAGCGCCCTCCCCGGCGGCGTCACCAGCGAGCTTCGCGCCGCCCACCCCTTCCCCATCTTCTTCAAGCGCGCCGAAGGCCCCTACAAGTGGGACGCCGACGGAAACAAGTACATCGATTACTCGATGGGCTCCGCCGCCCTCCTGCTCGGCCACAGCCACCCCCTCATCACCCAAGCCGTCGCGGACCAGCTTCCCAAGGGCACGCTCTACACCCACCTGACCGAGCTTGAGGTCGAATGGGCGGAGCGTGTTCAGCGCCTCGTGCCCTCCGCCGAGCGTGTTCGCTTCGTGAACTCCGGGACCGAAGCCTCCATCCTCGCCTTCCGCGTCGCGCGCGCCGCCACGGGGCGGTCGAAAATCCTCCGCTTTGAGGGCCACTTCCACGGATGGGGGGACGACACCTCCGTCGGGATCAAGATCCCCTTCGACGAGCCGCACACTCCCGGCGTCCTTTCCGCCGTGAACGAAGCCGTCGTCGTCTGCCCGGCGGACGCCGCCAGCGCCGAAAAGGCGCTCGCGAGCGACCCCGACATCGCCGCCATTATCCTCGAGCCCAGCGGCGCCTCGTGGGGCACGGTTCCGCTTCCCGAAAACTTTCTAGCCGACCTCCGCGCCCTCGCCGACAAGCACGGCGCGCTGCTCATCTTCGATGAGGTCATCAGCGGCTTCCGCTGGAGCCCGGGCGGCGCGCAGGGCCTCTATGGCGTCACCCCCGACCTCACCATGCTCGCCAAGAACCTGACCGGCGGCCTACCCGGGGGAGCGGTCGCCGGGCGAGAGAAACCCATGCGCCTCCTCGACCCCACCTTCGACCACACGAAAACACCAGGCTTCGTTTTCCACCGCGGCACCTTCTCCGCCAATCCGCTCTCCGCTGCCGCGGGGATCGCTGCACTGGAAATCTTCGAGACCGGAGAGCCCCAGCGACGCGCCGACGCACTCGCAGCAAAGCTCCGGGAGGGAATGGGACGCATCCTCATCCGCCACGAAGTCGCGGGCGCGGTGTACGGCCCCTCCTCCACCTTCCACATCTACCTCGGGCCTGGCGCGAGGAAAGGGTACATCGGCGGTCTGGGACCCCGCGAACTCAAGGGCATTCCCCCGGCTCGGGTTCAGGCCCTTCAGCGGGCGCTCCGGCAGCGCGGGGCGGACCTCCTCTCCTACACCGGCGGCGTCACCTCATCGGTCCACACGGAAGAAGACATCGACAGGACGATCGAAATCTTCGACGACGCGATCAAGGAACTGGCTGAAAACGATTTGATCGAGAGGTTGTGAGAAGAAAGAAAATTTTGTGAGGTTAAATCCGCGGGGGCGATCAGCCGGTCGCCCCTACCGTTTCGGCAGAATCAGAAAAAATCCCTACAACACCACCGGCTCGGTGTCCTTTAAAAACGGCATGACCTCTTTGCCGAAAATCTCGGCTTCCTCCACATGAGGCCAGCCCGAGAGGATAAAGTTCGACACCCCGGCGTCCACGTACGCGCGCAGCGCCCCGGCGACCATCTCCGGCGTCCCGACCAGCGTCGCCCCCGCACCCGAGCGCACGGCGTTCACCCCCATCCACATCGTCTCCGTGACCCAGAGCGAATCCTGGCTTCCCAGCTCGTTCATCCGGCGCTGGCCCTCGCTCTCGGTCCGGTTGCGCATATCAGCCCATACTTTCGTGTTTCCGATCTCGCTTCCCTCGATCATCGCCTCCGCCGCCCGTCGGGCTTCCTCTTTCGTCTCCCGGCAGACGATGTGCATCCGCAGCCCGAAGCGCAGCTCCTCCTTGCGCCCGAATTCCGCCGCGAGTTTTTTCATGTCCGTCGCGTCTTGCGCCGCGCGCTCCGCCTCGACCGCCCACATCATGTGCACGTTGGCGTGCTTCGCCCCGACCCGCCGGCCCGCCTCCGAACTCGCCCCGAGATAGATCGGGGGATACGGCTTCGAGGCCGGGCTTGCATAGAGCGAGGCGTCCTCGATATCGTGATACTTCCCTTTAAAGGTGACGGGTCCATCGTCCGCCCAGAGCGCCTTCACGATGTCGAGAAATTCATCCGTCCGGTCGTAGCGATCGTCGTGCACCAGATGATCCCCGTAGCGCTTCTGATCCACCTGCGTCGAACCCGTGACGACATTCACCGTCAGCCGCCCGCCCGTGATCGCGTCGAAAGTGCCCGCCTGCTGCGCCGTCAAGACGGGACTCATCAGCCCCGGCCGGAACGCCACACAGAACTTGATCCGCTCGGTCCGCTCCGCGATCGCCGCCGCCATCATCCAGGCATCGAGGCAATGCGTCCCGGTCGGAAGGAGGAGGTTCACGAACCCCGCCCGCTCCGCCGTCCGGGCCACCTCGGCGAGATACTCCACCGTCGGGGGCCGTTCGGGCTCTTTCGCGTTGATCCGGTACCCGTCCCCGTAGCGCCCTGTCGGCAGGAACCAGGCGTATTCCGTGGGCATTTGAACCCTCCCGGAAAATGGATGAAAAAATTTCGGTGACGGCAGAATAGCACGAAGCGGGTTGGCAGGAAGGAGAGAGAAACCGCGGGCGGGGCGGGAACATTATCCCGTTCCCACGGAACTTTTTTCCCGGCTCCTTCCTCCTCCCTCACTTACCCAAGAATTTTATCCATTCATTATCAATGACTTATATCATGTTCCCTTTTGGCACGAATTGTGAAAACCACATAGGACAGGCGGCAACGATCCTTTGGAACGGGGATAACGCCATGATTGAGGGGGGGGCAAAATGGAAACGGTCAAAAAACAGTATCTGAACGGCGAAACCCTTGGGCCCCACCTGGAGCGCAAGCGCAAGGAGAGCGGTCTCTCTCTCGAGGAGCTTTCGGAAAAAACCCGAATCCGGAAACATTACCTCCAGAAAATCGAAACCGGAGAATTCCACAAGCTTCCCTGTCTGCCCTACAACAGGGGATTCGTTCGGACCTACGCGACCTACCTCGGAATAGATGCCGATACGGCGGTGAAACAGTTCAACGCCGAAATTGGACTGGAAGATTTCTAGCCGCGCTGGTATCTCCTCCGGACGGTTCTCATACAAAAAAACCTGCTTCGAGAATCAGGTTTTTTTGTATGAGAACCGGGGATGCACGGCCCGGGCTATTTTTCTTCCTTCCCTTCTCCTTGATCCGCCGCAATCGGCCAGGTGGCGAAGGTCTGCTCATAGGAGTGGGAGAACAGTTCGATGATGTTCCCGAACGGATCCTCGCAGTAGACCAGCTTCCGATCCGTGCCGGGGATGAAATTCCAGACCGGCGTGCGCTGCTTCCCGCCCGTCTCGGCGATTCGCCGGGCCAGTCCCTCGATGTCGGGGTCCGTGAAGCAAAGGTGGAACACCCCCACCTTCCAGTATTCCATGTTGTCGCCGGGCGTCTCCGTCGGCGGCTCGACGAACTGGAAGAGCTCCAGCCCGACACCGTTGGCCGTTACCAGATGCGCCTGAAGCGCCTTGCGGAACTCTCCCCCGAAAATCTTTCCCGTTTCGGCCGTTGAGTGAGCGCCTGGAGCAAGCACGCGCGGTCCCATGATGAGCCGAAACCCGAACATCTCGCCGTACCATGCGATCGCCCTTTCGATGTCCGGCACCGTCAGGCCCACGTGGTTGAGCGCGCGGGGCGTCGCCAATTCATCCGCCATCAAAAACGTCTCCTGTCATGAAACCGGAACAGCCGATGAGCATCACCATGACCGCTAGGCCATCAGATATCCGCCGCACACTTTGAGGATCTGGCCGCTCACGTAGCTGGCCGCGTCACTCGCGAGATATACCGCCGCACCCGCGATGTCCTCCGGCGTGCCGAGCCGGCCCAGGGGCAGGTTGGTGAGATAGGCTTTCAGCGCAATCTCCCCGATCTCTCTTTTCATCTCCGTATCGATCAGGCCCGGACCGATGCAGTTCGCCCGGATACCCCTCGAGCCCCATTCTCTCGCCAGCGAGCGGATGTAGGGGATAAGCCCACCCTTCGCAGCGCCGTAGTGCGAGGCCCCGGTCACCGAGCCCACCACCCCCGCCACCGAGGAGACCTGAACGATCACACCAAAACCCCGTTCCGCCATCCCCGGGAGGAGCGCCTTCGTCAGGTTGAAGCACGAGGTCAGGTTCACGGCAATCATCCGGTCCCACGCCTCGTCGGGCATCTCGTGTATCTCATAACGGGAATGGATGCCGGCGATAGAGGCCAGCGTGTCGATTCCGCCAAGCTTTTCGTCTGCATCCGCCACCACCTCGCGCACGCGCGGCCGGTCGGCCACATCCATCTCGTAGGGAACACAGGTCCAGCCTTTTCCCTCCGCCTCGGCGGTGAGATCATCGAGCTTGTCTTTCTTCACGTCACACGCCGCGACCGCCGCCCCGAACTCCATGTAGGCTTCCGCCACGGCGCGTCCGATGCCCTGGGCGGCACCCGTCACCAGCGCCTTGCGCCCGTCGAGCCTGAACTGAATCGGCATGACCCCCTCCCCTCCGGTTTCAGAGGACGCGAAAAATCCCCCGGCTGTCCAAATCAAGTGTTTGTATCAAAACAGAATAACATGCCAGGGGGAATCGGGACCAAAGGCGAAAGAGCAGGCGGGTCCGTTTAAAGGTTTTGGTTCTATTCCCCCCCGAAAGACGGAGGAGATGATCTGTTTATCCACCTCTCAGCCATTCGCGGCAAAAGATTCAAGACCCTGAGCAATGGCGAAACGGTGGACGTTGAACCAGACCAGGGCCCTAGAAGCCCCAGGCCCAGGATGTGATCAAACCGGGGGAATCTTCCAAACGAATTCCCGGGATATGGCGGTCCGTTACGGCTGCCATCATTTTTTGTATTTCTTCTTTCTCCAACCCGAATAATTTCGTTCTCTTTTCGTCTGGTTCGGTCCGTTCCGAAAGAACTGGCCCAAAATAAAGGCGCACCGGAACGCGAAAATCAGCGTAAACCGCACCCGCAAGATCTCCTTGCGGGTTTTATCCGCACATCCCATATTTTGTATGTGTCGGGGACCGGGATTTTCTGAATGGGTTGGTCCCTGGGAGATGAAGTCATCGAGGAAACTGCACAAACAGAGGAGGGTCTGATGAAGCTGGAACGAAACCGAACGACCCGTGCGGAGTTTCCCGCCTCCCCCACCCCAAAAGTCAGCCGGTCGGGGAGGAGTTTTAAAGGCTCAGGACGAGCGGGGTGCAACGCCCCGCTCGTTTTTTTAATCGGCCTCGCCCGGATGCCGATCAGCTTTGAAACGAGCGGCACGCAAGAAACCTGAGGGTGATGGATAGATGGCAGGCACGCAAAGAGTGAAAGAAGAAACGATCGAAACAGCCCGGCTCCTGGGACATCAGATGGCGCCCTTCACCGTGCACGGCGACAAGGAGATCACCCATTGCAGAAACGCCCTCTGCAAAGGGACGATCATCGTGCAGGGTTCAGACGCGGAAGGCTACTCCCTCTCCCACATCTGCCCCTTCCTGGAGCATCGGGGCCAGAACGGAGAGCCCTAAGCCTGGCGAATATTTCTCAGGGCCTCACTTGCGAATACACCCGCAACCGCCCATTTCCGTCGAACGAGAAAACATCGTAAGGCTCAGGGGTTCCGCCCATTCCCGGCGAGCCGGTCGGCATGCCCGGCACCCCGAGACCGGATACATCGGGCTTTTCTTTTAAAAAGCGAAGAATAATTTCTCCCGGAACGTGGCCCTCGATCACATACTTTCCCACGAGCCCCGTGTGACATGACCAAAGCCGCCGGGGCACCCCGTATTTCTCTTTAATCGCATTGAGCTGCTCATACGATATATCGTTCGTCTTGACCTGAAAGCCTTTTCCCTGCAGGTGACCCACCCACCCGGTGCAGCATCCTCACGTCGGGCTCTTGTAGACCGTGATCGCCTCCCCGGCCGCTCGGGGGGTCTCCGACAAAAATGCGTAGCCAGCCACGAGCGCCAGCAACACCACGCCAATCAGCAACAACCGCTTCCCTGTTAAAGCCGCCATAGACACTCCCTCAATCACTCCAGATGGACCCTGAATCCACCCTATTTCAACGTCTTTCAAGGCAGCAAAAAATGTTTGGAATTTTTGTGATGAACGCCTGAAACACACCTTTCTCATCCAATATCGGACTATTATTTCCGATTTTTCACTCTTTTTCAACTGGCGGAATTTTCGTCCGGAAGATTCACAAGGTCAAGGCGTTTTTCAAACCCATTTCGCGCCTTGCCCTCCCGGCGATCCAGACACGAGGTCGGGGAAAAAACCGTCCAGCTGTGTTTCCCGATAATTTTTTTGGGAGAAATTCCCCTAAAAGGCAAAGCGGCGCATCCCGCCGTCCACGTGGATCACCTCGCCGGTGATATATCGCGCCAGCGGCGAAGCGAGGAAGGCGATCAGGTTTGCCATGTCCTCGGGCTCGCCGAAATACCCGACGGGGATGTTTGCCGCGGCGAAACGTTTTTGCTCCTCGGGATCGGGATGCACACGCTCGTCGATCTGTTCGGAGTGGATGCGCCCAGGGGGCAGGCTGTTGACCGTTATGCCGTACCGTCCGATGTCCTTCGCGAGCCCCTTCGACCATGCGTGCACCGCCGCCTTCGCCGCGTTGGCCGCGTTGACGCCCATGGGCTCCGAGGTCCCCGTGATGTTGATCACCCGGCCCCATCTGTTTTCGATCATTCGCGGCAAAAGGGCCGTCGTCAGCCGCCGCAGGGAGGTAAAGTTGATGGTAATGCCTTCGGTCCAGCGCTCCTCGGGCGAATCCCAGGGCATCAGGCGCGAGCCCCCGGCCGAGTTCACGAGGATATCTACCCCGCCCATCGCGTCATAGGCCGCCTCCCGGATTCTCTCGGGCGCATCCTCCTCGATGACGCTGGCGGCGATCACCACCGGGCGCTCCGAGCCGCTTGCCGCGATTTCGTCGGCCAGATCGTTCAACAGGTTTTCCCTTTGCGCCAGAACAGCGACCCGCGCGCCCTCCCGCGCCAGCACCTTTGCCGCGCCGTGACCGATTCCCCTGCTCGCGCCCGTCACCAAGCAGGTCTTTCCCTCCAACTGGAGATCCATCGCCATCTCCTTCAATGGGTAGCTGGTTTATCGTCAAGGCCCGCCCGCCTGAACCAGACGCTCTTTTCGGGTACGGTCGGCCTTTAGCCCTTCATATCAGATCGATCAGTGAGGAAAAAATAGCATGAAGGGAGAGCTGGTACTTATGTTGTCGAGAATGAGAAACATCGGAGGACGCCATCGCCCAGCCCGAAGGTTCGGATTCAGATAACCCGTCAGGGGCGCGCACCCGCCTTTTCCAAAATTCGCACCATCTCACGGAAGCCGCGCTGCCGCGCGAGCCGCAGGGGAGACACCCCGTTCCCGTCCGGAATGTTCAGGTTGGCGCCGGCCTCTACCAGGGCGCGGAGGGTGGCGACGTGGCGCGGGCCGCCGTCGCCCAGCACAATGGCCTCGATGAGCGCCGTCCAGGCCAAGTTATTGACGTGATCGAGCGGTGCCTTGCCGGTGATCAGGGCGCGAACCACCTCGACGTGACCCAGATGCGCGGCGGCGATGAGCGCGGTCCCCTCGTAGGGGCTCGTCACAAGGCCGGTGTTCGCACCCGAGGCGATGGCGAGCTTGACCATCTCGACGTCATTGAGGACAGCGGAGATGGTGAGCACATCGTAGCGCGCACTGTCGAGGGCGTTCAGGTCGGCGCCGACCTTGATCAAAGCTCGGGCGGCATCGTGTTTCTGCTGATGGGCGGCCACCATGAGCGGCGTGCGGCCATGCCCGTCCCGCTCATTGAGACCGGCACCTGCCGACACGAGCCGTCCGATGGCGTCCAGATCGCCCTTGGCCGCCGCGGCGTGAAGCCCCCGGTAGGCCTTCAGTTCATCCGCGCCGGGCGCCGTTTGCGCGAAAGAGCCTGTGGGCAAAACCACACCGCCTGCCAAAACCCCCAGCAGGAAAAAAAGAACGACCCCGAAACGGGCTGTCGAATTATTTATTATTATAATATATATATTTAACATCGCACTAGCCATATTGGAGGATCATCCCCTTCAGACCACATTCAATCTTGCCGGCCACTTCGATGCACCTCGAGTTCGAGGGCGGCATGACAACACCCACAATTCCTTCCCGGTAAAACCGCTCAAAGGGATAGCGCCGGAGGATGGAGCGCCCACCCACGAGGCGCATGGCATGCTGCGCCACCTTGGCGCAAATCTCGCAAGAGATGTACTTCGATTGCATGACCGCCTTGACCGTATTCTGATTCGCCATGCCGTCCCCGCTGTCCTTCACGGAACAGGCCTCATATAGAAGGTTTCGCGCCGCCCGGAGCTCCGAGCTCAACGCGCCGACAGCGCTTTGATACTGCCCGTCATGACTCAAAGGCTCCGGGTTGGGATCGTACCGGGTGTTTTTCACGTAATCGACCAGGTGGCTGTAAATCCCCTCTGCCAGCCCCAGGTAGGCCGCGGAAAATCCCAGGTGAAACATCGTGATGTCGATCTTCCCGAGGGCGGCGATGAAGTCTTCCCCGCCCAGCACGTTCTCGCGGGGAACAAACGTATCCTCAAAAATGATGTTGTCGCTCGCCGTCCCCCGCATTCCCATCGTGTCCCACACCTCCTTCACCGTCGCGCCCTCGGACTCCTTTGGGATGACGGCGGTCATGATGGCCTCCGCCGCCGTCTTTTTGCCCGCCAAAAATCCGGACGTGAAGTAAAAATCGGCGTGTTTTCCGACGGTGGCCGATATCTTCTCGCCGTTCAGGCGGAATCCGCCCTCCACCGGCGTGAAGGTCGTCTTGAGCGTCACCAAATGCTGGAAGCTCATCCCCCGTTCCGCCGTGACCGAAGAAAAGTATTTTCCGCCCTCCGTGATCTCGGGCAAAATCCTTTCCTTCTGCGCCTCGTCCGCCAGCTTGAAAAAAAGCGAGGCGCAGGTCGAGTGCATGTTCCACGACATCGCCGTGGAGGGGCACACCCTTCCGAGCTCCAGCAGAATTAGATTGTAGGTCAGCGAATTCGCCCCGGCCCCGTTCCATTCCTTGGGGATGCAGACCGCGTTCAGCCCCGCGTCGCTCAGTTCCCGAAAGTTCTCGACGGGAAACCGGGGGTCCCCATCCACCTCGGCGGCGCGTTCGGCAAATCGCGGGGTCAACTGCCTGACGCGATCGACAATCTCCTCGTCGTATTGCAGGTCCATGAGACGGCGCATGCCCATCGCACTCCCCTCCCGGATATCGGAAAAATTTATTTTGGCAGGAAAAGGGAGGATAGCATGAAGGAGGGGAGGTGTTAAAACTGGGGAAAACACCGCTTCTGATTACAGATTTGTCCGGAAAGGACCGGACCTGCCCGGTATTGTGCTTGGAGAAATTCTAATTCTGCGAAATACGCGAAAGCCGAATATCAGAAATCAAAATTTCACCCAAATCCGAAGGTCGCTCGAAAATTGTAGCGGTTGAAGACCCATGATTATCGGAACAAGCTAAACCCCCGCCTACAAAAATAAGGCCAGACCACCTTCGCCCCCGCCGGAATAACCTCCCCTTTCTCGGTCATGACGGCAATGGCCACCTGCTTCTCACCCTCCGGAAGCGCCTTCATGGAATTCGAGTCGAACGGCGGTCCCTTGCGGTAGAGAGCGATGGGGTCCATCCAGTAGCTGTCAACGGGGATGACTTTCCTCCTGAGCGGCACGTAGCGGGGGTCGGTGGAGAACCAGACGGCGTAGTGGATAGCGGAGCGGCGGGGGCGGCGGGAGGAAAGTCGTTGCTTCCCCGAGTTGCCGGTAGGGCCGAGCACCTCGCCCATCTTCACGCGCTGGCCAATTTTCTGCTTCGGCATCGTTTCGAAGTGCGTGTACTGCGTGTAAATCCAGACCGGAAGGCCGGTGTCCCCGGGGCTGTGGCGAAGAATAATCTCACGGCCTCGAAACGAGTTCCGTCCCTCGTACTTGGCGACCACGGTGCCGGCGGCGGCGGCGATAATCGGCGTCCCGAAAGGCGTCGGCATGTCGATACCGCCGTGGTAGGCCTCCCGGTCACGCTTTGACGAGTAGTCGATGGCCCAGGCTTCGTCGATTTCGGGACAATCAAGACCCTTGGGAAAGGCCGGCTGCAGGCCGGTCTCGATCAGGCCCCGCTTGAAGTAGAGCTTGACGTCGCAACGGCGGCCACGGCCGATGCCGCAGAGGGTTTCCTCGTCGAGGACATCTATCGTGGCCTCGCCGTCGAGCCTGACGCCTTCATTGCCGCGCCGGAATTCCTGCTGGCCCCTCCTTCTGCCCCGCTGGCGGCCACCGTCTCCGGAGACAACCTCAATCTCCTGCCGGGGGATGAACCCGTCACCGTCCGTGTCGAAAAAACCTGATGGTCTCCTCCGGCCGCGGGATTCGCTGCGAGAAATTTTGCCGCCACCATCTGTGTCCATCCTGTTGAGCATCCTGTCCGGGATGGGCTGAGATACCGCAGGAGGAGGCCAGACGATGAGAGAGATGGAGAAAAGCAAAACACTACAGACCTTTCCTTCAAAGATAACGGCAAATTTCATAGATGGGTTCCCTCACGATTCCCTTTGAATGGAACAGGGATTCCATTCAACATAAAATTCCCCCAATGAAGGGCCACCAGCTCTCCTCCAGGGAGTGTCTGGCATGAACGGGTGGCCTTCGGTCCTTGAGGCAATCACGCGTCGGGCCGAAGATGTCGAAGCGCTCGGTCATCTCCCGCAGGAACAGAAAACCCGTATTGGAGCTGATCTTCGCGCCCTGCAAACCAATCATGATGGAGCGACCGAAGTCGGTCTGCTTGGCCAAGCATATCATGTGCTTATGAAGACTTCGGCCTCTTTTTCAAAAGTTTCCCCGCATGATGCGAATCGAAGCGGGATTCATCGGCCGGGGATTTGAAAAGGGGAAATTGCCCCCGTATCATTTCACTCTTTCCGGGTCGGCATCATCAATCGTTGGAAGGCGAGGTTCGAGGCCGCCCCTTTTTCAATCCCGGCAGGTGGAGAAACCGATGACCCCATTCATGACACCCTACAGCGCCCAGACCTACGCGCTCCTGCGCATCGTCACGGGATTTCTGTTTCTTCTGCACGGCACCCAGAAGTTGTTCGGCTTTCCATCCGCGTTGCCGCCGGGCGCGCCCGCGTTCATCGTCTACGTTGCCGGGTCCATCGAGTTCGCGGGGGGCGTGCTCGTCATGATCGGGTTGCTCACCCGCTGGTCGGCTTTCATCTGCAGCGGTCTCATGGCATTTGCCTACTGGATGGCGCACGGGACGAAATCGTTCTTCCCGCTTCTCAACGGGGGAGAGCTCGCCGTGATCTACTGCTTTCTCTTCCTGTTCATCTCCTCGCAGGGATCGGGTATCTGGAGCGTGGACCAGACCCGGTCATGAGCAAGGTGACAATCAATCTGTCATTCTGAGCGCAGCGAAGAATCTTCGAGGTTTGAAACCAACTCTCATTTTCCGAGATAGAAGCAGATCCTTCGCATTCGCTCAGGATGAAAGATTTCACTCATTTGTCGTCCCTACTTTTCTCTTTCCTCCACCTCAAACGTCTCAGGGTCCACCACCACCCCGTAGTCCCGCTTCGCACTCTCAACCGACACATAGCCGTTCCGCACATCGAGCGAGACGCGTTCGGGGGGCCGATCTTTGGGGTCACCGTAGCCGCCCCCGCCGGGACCCTCGATGAGGAGGGTTCCGGGGAGAAGGTCCACGTTGGCGTACTGGGGCAGGTCTTCGTATTCGGCTGCGCCCTCGGGCCGGAAGGCGACGCGGGCGATCGCGCCGGGCCCGCCGCAGAGGAGGCCGAAGCTGGTGACGGTGCGGCAGGACTCGCACCGGGTGGAACAGGAGACGGGGGCTTTCAGCTCGGCCTCGTAGATGACGCTCGCGCCGCCGCGCCAGCGGCCGGGGCCGCCGCCGTCGGTGCGGATCTCCTGGCGGATGAAGTGGACGGGGTAGTCTTGCTCGTAATGCTCGAGATTGGGAATGGTGAGCGCCCCGAGGGTGGGCATGTTGCCGGTGAGGTCGAGGCCGTCGCGCCCCTGGACGGCGCCCGAGGCGGGGCCGCCCCCCCAGTGATAGACGACGAAAAATTCGCCGCGCGCGTCGTAGCCCGCCGTGACCGGATATGCGGTCTTGCCCCAGGCGGCGGAGACGCGCCCGGGAGCGGCCTCGGCCAGGGCCCGCCAGACGCACTGGATGATCTCGTGCGAGGGAAAGACGGTGCAGAGGGTGACGGGCGCGGGAAAGCTGGCGTTGACGACGCTGCCCTCGGGGGCGATGAGCCGGACGGGACGGTAGGTGCCCTCGTTGTGGGGGATGAGGGGATCGACCATTGAAGAGAGGCCGACGTAGAGGGCGGAGCAGGTATTGGCGATGGGGCTGTTTTTGTAGCCCTTCATCTGGGGCGCGGTGCCGGTGAAGTCGGCGATGAGCCCGCCGCCTTTTTTGGTGATGGTGACCTTGACGGGAACGTCCACCTCCTCGAAGCAGTCGGTGTTCATGACTTCGACCCCCTCGTATGTGCCGTCCGGGATTTCGGCGAGTTCGGCGCGCATGAGGGTTTCGGCATGATCGAGGATGCCGCTCATCCCGGCGTGCAGGGGGCCGGGGCCCATCTCGCGGAGGATTTCGCCGAGGCGGAGGGCGCCGACCTTCGTGCTGCCGATCATGGCGGAAAAATCGTGATGGATGACCTCGGGGGCGCGGGTGTTGGCGAGGATGAGGCGGATGAGGTCTTCGCGGATTTTACCGCGCTCGTGGATGCGGACGGGGGTGATGCGGAAGCCTTCGTGAAAAATTTCGGTGGCGTCTGAGTTGTATGTCCCGATGACGCCGCCGCCGACATCGACCTGGTGCGCGCGGTTGCAGACGAAGGCGCAGGGTTTCGCCCCGTCTTCTTCAAAGACGGGGGCGATGACCGTCCAGTCGGGAAGGTGGTTGCCGCCGCCCATGTAGGGATCGTTCAGGAGAAAGAGGTCGCCGGGGGCGATGGTGTCGCCGAAATCTTTCAGGACGCCGCGCACGGCGAAGCCGCCGCTTCCGGTATGAATCGGCAGGCCGTCGGCCTGAGAGACGAGCCGGCCTTCGGCGTCGGTGATGAAACAGGAGAAATCGTGCGCCTGGCTGAAGATGGTGGAGCGGGCGGTGCGCTGCATGATGATGCCCATCTCGCGGGCGATGACATCGAGGCGCTGCTGGAGGATGGCGAGGGTGACGGGATCAACCGTGTCCGAGAGAGGAGCGGAAACCGCTTTGGCTTTTGCCAGCTCGATGACGAAGGCCCCGCCCGCGCCCAGGGTCAACCGGTCGCCCGGCTCGACGAGAACGGTTGTCGTGGGCTCATCGACGATGGCCGGTCCTTCGACCCGCGCGTCCGCGCCGAGGTCCGCGCCGTGGTAGACGGCGGCCTCCTCCCAACTCTCCGTCGCCTCGAAATAAACGGGACGATGCGAAACGGGCGATGCCTCGCCGCCGCCGGGCGGATCCTCAAGCCGGAGGCCTTCCTCAGGCTCCTCCGCGCGGATGCGGAAGCCGGTGATCTCGACGGGCTCTCCCGGTCGGTGGTGTCCGTAGGTTTCCTCGTGAAGCGCGTGGAAGCGGCGCGCGATCTCCGCCGGTTCAATACCGTTCAGGGATGGGTCCACCTCGACCGTCAGGTGCCACGCCTGCCCCGGGTAGCGCATGTCGACGGCTGGCGTAAAGGTAAAGTTTCCGGCATCGCTCCCGGCGTCCGATATCTCGGCGCGGATTTCCGCCTGAAGACCATCGAGTTCCCCGGCGAGAGCGGCGGAATCCATCTCTTCGAGGCGAATCGTCCGGCTCTTCAACCGATCGTAGCGGACGGC
>CAMYJL010000125.1 GCA_947258645.1 uncultured Nitrospinota bacterium | reverse complement strand
TACAACGAGCACAGGCCGCATTCAGCGCTTTTTGGCCCAACGCCCGCTGGGCTCTACCGCGGAGTGAAACCAGCCTCTCACCTTCCGCGCTTTGAGCCAAGGGCGAGGTGGCCGCGCGGAGCGCCTTGTTCTTCTCCTCAGGCGTCAGTTGCGGGTGAGCCTGGCGCAATTGTGAGGCTTGAGGTCACCTATCAAGCAAACCGAAGACACCTGCCCATCGTCTCTCTAAAATACGCGGCGTAGAGAAAGTGATTTGTAAGAGACGGGCTTTTCGCTACCGATCCGCGCTCATTTCCGGGATTGTTTATTCTTTATTTTTGATTTCCAAACTGCATCGCTATTTTGCAGGCTCTCGGCAATGAATCCGGTTTGAGTCACTAAATTTTTTCATCCAATCGATGTCGAAAATGAGCATTAAGATTCGGTGGACCAGTACACGGTTAAAGGAGTGCAAACTGAGCGTCGCTGGTCGAAGCTCAAGGAATGGCTTTGATTTCGCCCATTACCTTGTGCCTCCATCAGGTGCATACGTCTTTTTCATCTTTATTTTTTGTAAATTTTATACTTCACCACACGGTCATTTCCCGAGTCGGATATCCAGAGGATATTGCCCTTGACCTCAATCCCCTCTGGTGTTGTGAACTTCCCCGGCCCTCGTTCCGGCTTACCCGAGCCGAGCACCAAGAGAAGCTTCCCTTCAGGACCGATGACCTTCACCTGATGGTTGTTTTTGTCCGCAACAATTAACGTGCCATCCTGTAAAACGTCCTGATAGCGAACGCCATTGAAGTTGTAGGGCGTCCCCTTGAGCTCCCGCTTTATTTTGAGGTCTGGCGAGAGTAAGAGCATCCGGTCGTTTCCGGCGTCTGCCAGCCAGATATCACCGTTGGGCGCGCGCTCGACGTCATGTGGGGAGGAGAGTCCCTTCAGTTCCGCTGTTATTTTTCCGTTTTTAAAAGCAACCACATTGCCGGACCAAGCCCCAGCCACATAAATGATGCCGTTCGGGTGCGCAAGCACCCCTTCAGGGCCCCGGAAGGGCCCCCTGATTTCACCGATGAGTGAAGCTTTCGGCCCGTCCACCTTATAGATCGTAACGCGGTTGTTATGCGTATCGGCGACATAGGCGCGCCCGCTCGCGTCAAAGTCGATATCGTGCGTTCCCGACTGGTGATCTGAGCCAAAAGCGGAGACGAGCGCCAGCGTATCTGGATCGAGAACAGCGATCCGGTTGTTTTCCACATCAGATACAAAAAGGTATTTCCCGTCTGGTGAGAATTTCAGGTCATGGGGATTTTGAAGCGAAACGGTGCTCGCAGCGATAAATTGAAGCTTGAGTTCAGCCGCTGATGCCGAAGGGAGATAAATCATGAAAATAAAGAATAATGCCATTCGCAGGATCATTTCATGTTCCTTCAATAATTTGCCTAACGCCTCATGGATACACGGCTTTGAATTGAAATGAGATAAATAGCGGCAAAGTTTGTGTCTATATTATTAGACCAACCATCATCTAGGAAGCATCGCGACTTTTTTCCCAATAATGAAGAGCAACATTATTGATACCATCAGCTATTCCGGAATGATAACCAATATTTCATTTCAAAGGGATCGGCATTCCCCTCGTGACGCTTCACCAAGTCGCGTTCATAGCTTTCCAAGTACAGTAATTTTTCCATCCGCCCCCAAGCGTGCCACAACGATCTCCCCTGAGCGGGTATAGGTACCTGTGAGGGCACCAATGTTGACCTGATGGGTGACCAATACGAGCGGCTGGTCGATCCTGTAGGAGGCGAGCCAATCCCTGAGCGCCGTGGTCTGCGGGCCTCTTCGTTCCGGAACGCCGAAGAAGGAGTTAAGCGGAGCCAACGTCCTCACGGGTCCAAGCCTGAGCCGGTCAGCTGTATCCTGGCACCGACACCATGCGCTTGAGAAAACGGCAGCGCGCTCGATCCCATTCTTTCGAAAGCGCTCCCCAATCGCCTCCGCCTGTTTTCGTCCTTGATCGGAGAGATTTCGCTGCGTCCTGCAGTCGTTCAGCTTAAAGTTCTCTGGATCACCAGTGCCAGGGGCAAGTGCATGACGCATCATGGCGAATGCATTGCCAAGGCGTACCGCCTCCCAGAGGGTTTTTGTTTCTTCGGCGTTTGACGGGCGTACCACACCCACCAGAAAAAAGACTACAAGCGCCGTCTTCAGCGCTGGACCAAGTCCCCTCTCACACTTAAGAATGTTTCGCATGGTTTACTTTCTTGAGCAAAAATGACAAATTGAAATGACAGCCTCATAAACCAACAACAATAGGCGATCAAGAACGTTCAGGAAACCACAAATCCAATTTTTAAATCGCTCCGCTTGATTCCTTTATCGCGAAATTACAAATTCATCATGAAACGTAATATCTCCGAGTCTAAAAATCTTCGGCTGCCCAACCTCGCGGAGCTTTTCACCTTCATCGCATGGTAGATATTTCCTTCGAGTGTCGTGAAATTTCCGATCAAATCTTTGAGAGGGTCGATACTTCGTTTTCTACGCTTCCAGTGCCTAGCCTGGCCCAGGTCTCCAGTTCATGGCAGGCTATCCGGGAGGCCGATTACCTGTCCAAGGCGAATTCCTAATCAAGCAGCGATTGGTGTCTGGAAAAGGCCGTTGCAATGTAGCCGCCACGAATAATTTCTCAATTCCGCTTGGGTAGGCGGGCTATCCCTGGCGATTTACTAGAACCTATCCCAAAATTAGATTTTTGGTGAATCAGGAATTGTTGATGGGTACAATGAGGCATGGCCATCACCCTGACAGATACCCAGTGGGAAAGAATTCGCCGGCATTTTCCGGAGGAGAACATTCCCGACGGGCGGCCGGGCCGCAAGCCGGTTTCCACCCGCCGTGTCCTGGATGCGGTGATCTGGATTCTCAACACAGGCGCCCAGTGGCGCATGCTTCCTCAGTGTTATCCCAACTACAAGACGGTGCATCGCCGCTTTCAGCGATGGTGCGGGCAAGAAGTCCTGCGGGATATCCTATGTGCGCTGGCCAATGAGCTGCGCGAGCAGGGCGGGATTGACGAGTCGGAGTGTTTCGTGGACGCGATGTTCTCCTCGGCCAAGGGCGGAGGCGAGGGGGTCGGCCCTACCAAGCGCGGAAAAGGCGTGAAAATCATGGGGATCGTGGATCGGAGTGGGCTGCCCCTGGCAGCCAGCACCCATGCGGCCAACCATCGTGAAGTCACCCTGGTGCAGCTGACGTTCGACTTCTACATGATCGAAGCGAAGCCGGAAAATCTAATCGGCGATAAGGCATACGACAGCGACCATCTAGACGAGGCGCTTCGCCAGCAGGGAACCCGAATGATCGCGCCACATCGTACGAATCGCCGCAAGCTGCGCACACAAGATGGGAGACGGCTGCGGCGCTACCAGCGCCGCTGGCTGGTGGAGCGCTTCTTCTCGTGGATCCAGTGGCACCGCCGAATCCTGATTTGTTGGGAGTACTATCCCCAGAACTTTCTCGGGTTTGTTCAACTCGCTTGTGCCCTTATCCTGCTCAAACAATTTTGAGATAGGTTCTAATAACAGCCTAAATCAGCTGATGGGGTAGTCTCTTGGCAGAATTAGAATTTTGCCAGGGACAGGTTACGAATTCATTGATGATGCCTGTTAGATAATCTTGGAATTCGGTTGGGATTTTGGACAGGACCAAAATTTTGCGGAGGCTTTCTTGAAGAGGCTCATTCCCTACCTACTCGCGCATCGGGCAGCCTATATCACGAGCTGGCTCCTCCTCCTGTGCTCAATTCTCCTCGGGGTGGCCATCCCGTTTCTGGTGAAATATGCAGTTGAAAGCCTCCGGCCCCCCTTCGACTCCGCCCACGCCTCAGCATTGGCGGGAGCTATCATACTCTTCGCCCTCGTGCGGGCCATGGCTCGAACGGCCAGCCGGCGAAAGTTCATCGGCTTGAGCCGCGCCATCGAGTACGAGCTACGCAATGACCTCTTTCTCCACCTCCAGAAACTACCACCCCTTTTCTACCAGCGAATGCGCACCGGAGACATAATGAGCCGGGCCGTGAGCGACCTAAATGCCGTGCGCATGGTGGTCGGCCGCGGGCTCCTGAACGCTTGCAACACCGTCCTCATCTTGCCCTTTTGCCTCGGGGCCATGGCGTGGCTGAGCCCTCGCCTCACCCTCTACACCGTGGTCCTCTACCCCCTCTGCTTTTTCGGGGGACGCAGGCTCGTGAAAGAGCTCTTCCGGAGGTCGCGGGAACTTCAGGCGCGTCAGGCGCGCCTGAGCGCACGGCTCCACGAGAATCTGACAGGAGCTGCTGTGGTGCGCGCATACTGCCAGGAGGAGGCTGAGGCGCGCGCCTTCGCCACACTCAACGACGACATTCTCATCTGCCAAATGGCTCTTGCGCGCACCCGGGGTTTTTTCTTGTCCATCATGACCGCCCTGGGGGGTGCCGGGGGGTTGATTGTAATCTACTTGGGCGGACGCCTCGTAGTGGCGGGGGAGATCACTCTTGGCAGCTTCGTAGCCTTCAACAGCTACCTCGCGCTCCTCCTCTGGCCCACCATGGCGCTGAGCTGGGGTCTTAACCTTTTTCAGAGAGGCCTTGCGGCCATGGGGCGAATCGGGGAACTTTTAGATGAGCCCCCCCAAGAGGATGACCTCGCTCCTGCCACTCTCGCCCCGCCTGTGCGCGGGTCGCTCGAGGTGCGGCGACTCTCCTTCCGCTATCCCCCCCGGCTGGAGGAAAACGAAGAGGGCAGAGAGGAAGACGGCGTCGCTCTCTCGGAGGTCTCCTTCCAGATTGAACCAGGAGAGTGGATCGCCGTGGTAGGGCCGGTGGGGTCGGGGAAGTCCACCCTCGCGAGGCTCTTCCTCCGTCTTCTTTCCCTCCCCTCCGGCACGCTTTTCCTGGACGGCCAGGACGCGGCAGAAATGCCCCTCGACGAGTACCGGCGCGCGGTGGGCTACGTGCCCCAGGATGCCTTCCTGTTCGGGGAATCCATCCGGGAGAACGTCCGGCTGGGGGGTGTTGAGCTTGAGGCCACCGCCCTGGAGGAGGCCATCCGCCGAGCCTGCCTCGTTCAGGACTTCGACCAGTTCCCTAAGGGTTTTGACTCCGTGGTGGGTGAGCGGGGCATCACCCTGTCGGGGGGGCAGCGCTCGCGCATCACCCTTGCCCGGGCCCTAGTGCGGGATCCTGCCGTACTTGTGATGGACGATACCCTCGCCAGCGTGGACCTCGCGACCGAAGATGCCATCCTCCGAGAACTCAGGGACGTCCGTGGGAGGAAGACCTGCATCCTCATCACTCACCGCACCGCCGTGGCCGCCCGTGCGGATCGCGTCGCCGTCCTCTCCCGGGGCCGACTCGTCGGGATGGGGGATCACGCTGAGCTTCTGCGAGCGGGGGGCCTCTACGCCGATCTCCATCGCCAGCAAGAATTATTTAAAGATCTCGGTGCCCAATGAGCGCACATCGCCACTACTCCGAACCCCCCGAGAGCCTAAAGACCCCCCGCCCCCTTTGGCTAGCGGACCGAGCCTCACTCCGCTGGCTCGCGCGCCACCTTCTAGGGGAGCGGCTCCTCGTGCTCGCGGGCCTGGTCGTCCTCGCCCTGGGCGCGTTATTCGGCCTCGCGCAGCCCCTCCTGCTCAAGACTGCCCTGGACGACCACATCATCCCCGGCCGCCTCGATGGCCTGGAGTGGGTGGCCCTCCTCTTCGCCCTCTGTGTCGCCGGCCAGACAGCCGCCGCTTTCGGGGAGACTTGGTTCGTCCAGCTCCTGGGCGGTCGTGTGGCCTGCACCATCCGTCGGGAAACTTTCGCCCACCTCCAGGGGCTTTCGGCCTCCTTCTACGACCGAAACCCGGTCGGGCGTCTCATGACCCGCCTGACCGGGGACGTGGAGGCCATCCACGAGCTTTTCAGTGCAGGCATCATCGCGGTCTTCGCCGACCTTTTCACCTTTGGGGGAATCGTCGCCCTCATGCTCTACCTGAACTGGCGTCTCGCTCTCGTGAGCTTCGTCGTGGTGCCCCCCCTCGCCGCCTTGGTGCTTTTCTGCCAAGGCCCCATCCGGGAGGCCTTCCGGGACGTGCGGGCAAGACTCTCCCGCCTGAACGGCACACTGCAGGAAAACGTGTCTGGGATGGACGTGGTCCAGGTCCACCTTGCCGAGGGTGACCGCTTCGCGCACTTCGACGCCGTCAACCGCTCTCATCGGGAGGCATGTCTCCGATCCATCCGCTACGACGCCATCCTCTTCTCCGCGGTAGAGGCAGGTGGCTCGGTCGCCGTTGCCCTCGTCATCTGGCATGGAGCTAGCTCCATCGTGGAGGGTGCACTCACCCTAGGGGTGCTCGCCGCCTTCATTGAGTACATTGCGAAATTCTTCGCGCCCCTCAGGGACCTCTCGGCGAAATACACCCTGGTGCAAAGCGCCCTCGCATCGGCCGAGCGCATCCTCGATCTCTTGCGCACCCAGCCCGAAGTCCAAAGTCCCCGTCGTCCTGCACTCCTTCCCTCGGGTGGCGGGCACATTCTCTTCAATGGGGTGAGCTTCACTTATCCTTCCCTCGACGGGGGAAATGGAAAGGCGAACCTCCCCGCGTTGCAGAATGTCTCCTTCGAAATACGGCCGGGGGAGGTAGTGGCCTTGGTGGGGGCGACCGGGTCCGGCAAGACTACTGTCATCAAGCTCTTGCACCGCCTCTATGACCTCGGAGAGGGCCGCATCCTGCTTGATGGGGTGGATATTCGCGCGCTCGATTTAAATGATTTAAGGCGTGCGGTCGGGGTGGTGATACAGGACCCGTTCCTCTTCTCCGGGGACGTGGCGCGGAACATCTTTCTGGATGAAGAGCACCTCCCGGAAGAAGAGATCAAGTGGGCGGCGCAGTTGGTCGGGGCGGACGACTTCATTCGCCGGCTGCCTAGGGGCTACCGCACCCCCGTCGGCGAGCGAGGGGTGAACCTCTCCCAGGGGGAGCGCCAACTCATCGCTCTCGCCCGGGCGGCCGCCTACCGGCCCCGGGTGCTCGTCCTTGACGAGGCCACCGCAAACGTGGATCCCATCACCGAGGCTCGGATCCAGGCGGCCATCGGCCGGATGATGGGGCGCACCACCACGATCGTCGTGGCCCACCGCCTTTCCACTATTCGCCGGGCGGACCGAATCGTGGTTTTTCACAAGGGGGAGGTTCGCGAGGTTGGCACCCACGAGAGACTCCTGACCCAGCGCGGCATCTACGAAAAGCTCCACCGCCTGCAGGATGGGGACGGAAAATTTGGTGGGCAGGATCAAAAAAGGGAAAAATATTAGACCCTGCGTCTCCCGAAAATTCGAACCAGTTGATATTGTCGAATTAACAATTTGCCATGGACAGATTTTTTCCTGACATTTACTGTGACATAATTGTTTTGATGCAATAGGAGATTGCGAGAAAAACTAACATCCTAGCCGGTTCCGCCGCAAAGGCTGCGACCCCCAAAAATATGCCGCTTCCCAATTTGGAGAAGTCGTTTCGCTCTTCCTGGAAACATTCATCCTGAGTCTGGCCATATGCCTCCTTATTCTGGCGTTCGAATGGGTACGAGCATCCCATGGTAATTCACCGCGGCCACCCAATCGCCCCCGCCTGTCACTTCTAACGTATGCCCTCATTCCACTGATGGTTTCACTTGGACTTAGAGCAGGTTTATTGGCCCATCCTGGAGATTGGATAGCGTCTCTAATGGATAGAAACACCTACCTCCAAAGGCGGTGCCTGTTCGGTGCCAAAACCGCTTCAACTGACGAAGAGAAATCGATTCGAGAATTCATCGAAGCATGTGCGCCTCGCTATGGCTTGGACCCTCTTCTCATCCATGCTGTCGTGTCGGTAGAGAGTAATTTTGATTCCAAAGCGATCTCTACTCGTGGAGCGATGGGACTGATGCAACTCACTGCCCAAACCGCGGATTATTTAGGCGTCAGAGATCCTTTCGATCCCAGAGAAAATATCGAAGGCGGAATCTATTATCTGAAGAAGTTGCTAGGCCGCTATCAGGAAAACCTCCAGCTCGCTTTAGCCGCTTACAACGCAGGGCCCGAGAAGGTCAAGCGATATCGCGGGGTTCCTCCATTCCCCGAGACGAGGCAATATGTTCAAAAAGTAATCAAACAATATAGGAAATTGAAAATTCATAATCAGAAAAATATTGCTGGGAAACCAAAGGGATAATTGAACTTTTAATCGATGGGCTTGAGTTTTCGGGAGGCACAATAGACATTCATAGCCACCGATAGGAAAGATTCTCCCTCTCATGGCATCTTGGTCCTTGAAATTGGTCCAATTGGCGCTGACCGCAAACTCTCAAGCAATTGAAATCTATTAGGATAAAGCATCTTTATCATTTGGCATGAAAAGTGAGTTAGATAAGACCACGGGGAAAATATCCCCGATGGGCATTGTTGCAGATTTCCAAAATAATTGATGGGCCGGTACAACGACCCCCAATTCCGCTGGACCAGTACACCAAGATGAATTTATTCTTGGCGGGATAGAGGACAATGACCCCCAGAACAGTGAGAAAAAATCCTTTGAGCAGTGTTCGGTTATTTCTATTTTCGGTAGATGATGAGCCCACCCTCCTTGCCAGTGAACAACCCGGGGCCTGGCTTGAGCTCGTGGGCGGGTTGATACTTGA